>JAFGXK010000154.1 GCA_016936695.1 Bacteroidales bacterium
AGCGTTGTTTTTTGAAAAATCCCGCTATTAACATGGCTTTTTTGTGCCCGATCAGTTTTTCGAGCTCTGCTATGGAGGCGTCTTTGATTTTTTCGACCGATTCGAAATTTTTCAGCAGGATTTCTTTGGTCTTCGGTCCGACCCCTTTTATCTCATCCAGCTCCGACCTGGTCATTTCTGCTGACCTTTTATCGCGATGGAAATTTATCCCGAAACGGTGGGCTTCATTCCTCATGGTCTGGATAAGTTTCAGCGTGTAGGAATTCTTGTCGAGATATATCGGTACCGAATCGCCGGGAAAATAAATCTCCTCAAGTTTTTTTGCAATTCCGATAACAGTAATCCTTTCCCTGAGGCCAAGTTTTTCAATGCTTTTCATCGCCGACGAAAGTTGTCCCTTGCCGCCGTCGATAACCACAAGCTGAGGCAGCGAAGTGTTTTCATCAAGCATTCTTTTATATCTCCTTAAGATAACTTCCTCCATCGATGAGAAATCGTCGGGACCCGTAACCGTTTTTATGTTGAAATGTCTGTAATCCTTCTTGCTGGGAAGGCCGTTTCTGAAAACGACGCATGCTGCAACCGGGTTTGTCCCCATTATGTTCGAATTGTCGAAACAATCAATATGAGCCGGAAGAGCAGGCATATGAAGATCGTTTTTTACTTTTTCGAGATTGCGGCCTGTTCGCGTGACCTGTTTGTGCTCGGTTTGTTTTCTCCTTTGTTCCAGCTTATAGTAGATGGCATTCCTCTCGGCGAGCTCAAGCAATTTCTGCTTATCCCCCATCCTGGGAACTGTGTATTTAATTTTATCTAGCTGTATGTCAGGCCTAAACGGAACAATCACCTCTGGTGAATCACTGGAATACCTTTGCCGGATTTCGGCAACCGCCAATCCAAGAAGTGATTCCTTGTCTTCATCAAGCCTTGTCCTCATCTCAAGAGTAAATGCCTGTACCACTGCTCCTTCGACTACTTTCAAGTAGTTCACATAGAACCTGTCCTGATCCTGCGTGCAGGCAAAAACATCGATGTTCTTTATAGTATTGCTGACCACTGCCGAACGGCTGCGAAATTTCATTAGGATGTCGACCTTTTCCTTGATCATCTGCGCCTCCTCAAACCGCAATTCCCTGGCCAAACGGTTCATCTTCTCCTTTAGCTGCCCGGTGACGCTCAACAGGTTTCCCTTAAGTATATCCCTGATCTCAATTATTGTCTGGCTGTATTCCTGTTCGGTCTGCAAGCCGATGCATGGTGCCTTGCAGTTACCGATGTGATACTCAAGGCAGGGCTTGAATTTGCCGGCCGTAATATTCTGTTCTGTAAGGTTGTAATTGCACGTTCTCAGCTTATAAAGATGCCTTATCAGTGTAAGAAGTGTCTTGACCATAAGTCCTGAAGTGTAGGGACCGAAATAATGGGATCCGTCCCGTATAACATTCCTGGTACTGAAAACACGGGGAAAGACCTCATTTTTAATACATATCCATGGAAATGTCTTATCGTCTTTAAGGAGGATATTATAGCGCGGCTGGTATTTTTTTATAAGGTTGTTTTCAAGCAGTAATGCATCGGATTCGGTATCAACTACAAAATGTCTGATTGCCACTGCCTTATTGATCATTACGGTTGTTTTGCCCGACTGGTTTCCTGAAAAATATGAGGTAATACGCTTCTTCAGGTTCTTTGCCTTTCCGATATAAATAATTTTCCCTGAAGAGTCAAGAAACTGATAAACTCCCGGGTTGTCGGGAAGACTTGACAAAGTCGATTTAATATGCTCTCTGGCTGACATCGGAAATGGATTTCAGGCAATAAAGATACGAAATGACTTTTTTTATCCTATCGCTATAGATAGAAAGCCACGGCCGTGGCTTTCAACGAGTAAAAGGCCGCAAAAGCGGCCTCTTCCTCAATCCAAAAATAATCCCGTATTCCTGAAAATCCTGACGTCAAACAAACCCCTGTCACTAATTTTGAGTTCCGGAATAACCAGGAGAGCCATGAATGAAAGTGTCATGAATGGTGCCGACATTGTACAGCCGCATGATATGACGAGTTCAGATAATCTTTCGTATTCCCCGGCAACTCTTTCTGCAGGTTCATCTGACATAATACCGGCAACCGGCAAAGGCAGAATTTTAATTTTTTTATTTTTTGACACCGCAAGTCCGCCTTTCATTTCAACCACGGCATTAATTGCTGAAACGATATCATCGTCGCTGGTTCCGATGCATATTATATTATGACTGTCGTGTGCCACCGAGCTGGCAAAGGCTCCGTTTTTCAGACCAAAACCCTTTATGAATGCCGTTGCCGGCTTCATATCCCGGTAACGATCCTTTACAACAATTTTCAGGATGTCGGATTCCAAATCCGGGCTTAACTCCTCTCCCCTTTTCACAGGAAATAATATTTCGCCGGTCGTCAGGTCTCCGTCAAATGCTTCTATAACCCTTAGTTTTGATGTTTCAGACCTTATCCTGATATCTTCATTTTTTATTTTTGAACTTTTAAAATTATTTATGGCTCCGGAACTGCGGTAACCAAACAATACCCTGCCGTCGTCAAATACCTTGGCGCCATCAATCCAGGTCTGCCTGACTTTCATTGATTGAAGATCATCAACCATTATGAAATCGGCCGGATCACCTGGTTTAAGCAGACCGGCATCGAGACCATAATGAATTGCCGGGTTAATTGTGCAACTACGGATTACATCAAAAACATCATAGCCTTCTGATATAAGCAAGGCCACAAGTCTGTCGATATGTCCTCTTATAAGCATTTCAGGATGGAGATCATCGCTGCAAAGCATAATTTGATCGGGATCAGTTTTGAATAATGATTTAAGAGCATCGAGGTTTCGTGCTGCACTCCCTTCCCTGATCAGGATTTTCATACCCAGGATTATCTTTTCGCGGGCCTCCTCGATTGTGGTGCATTCATGATCGGTTGAAATGCCGGCAGAAACATATTTTCTCAATTCATCCCCGGTTAGTCCAGGTGCATGTCCGTCAACCGGCTTTCCTGCTTTGCGGGCATAGTCAATTTTTTTCAGCACTTCCTTGTCGCCGTAGATAACCCCTGGAAAATTCATCATTTCTGAAAGATACCTGACTGACGGCCTGGCAAGCAAATCCTTAACACCTTTAGAATCAATAACAGCGCCAGATGATTCGAAACTTGTTGCCGGTACGCAGGAAGGAGCACCAAAATAGAACTTAAGGGGAACCTTTGATGCATCCTCTATCATGTATTCAACGCCACGTATGCCCAGGACGTTGGCAATTTCGTGGGGATCCGATACCACTGCCGTTGTTCCACGTGAAACAGCCGCTATGGCAAAAGATCCCGGATTAAGCATCGAACTCTCAATATGTATGTGAGAATCAATCAATCCAGGAAGAATATATCCCTGCTCATCGTGATCACATCTGATGATCTGCTCTATTTTCCTGTCATTTACAATTATCCTGGCGGGATATATTTCTCTTCTGTGGATGTCAACCAGATTTCCATTTATCTCCATAGTATTGATTTTTAATATAACAGAAATGGTATTTAAATGTCCTTATCTGCTGATTGTCAAAGTGATCCTTCCACGGAATTCGTCGTAGCCTTTCTCTTCAGAGTTAATATCTGGAAGATTTTTTCTTAATTCTATATCATTATAAAGAAAACGATCAATGTTAGAAAAATCAACTGCCAACCTAGAAGATTTTCAACTTATGGAGGTATTTTTTTGACAATTCCACGATCAGTCAGTTCAAGTATAGGGATTATACTCAAGGAGAAGAGGAGAGTAGCTTTTCAGATCCGTCAGCTGAAGCAGACGGTAAGGGGTTATAATTCAGATGATTGTTCGAATTAACAGCATTATTCCTGCATACCTCTTGCTGCTGCCCTTGGCCTTAAGCCAGCGATATAGAAGTAACTCAACCTGAGCATCTATTCGTGCATAACCGCCGGCTTCAGCCGGCGGATTATGAGCAGGGATTATCCCGAGCTGACTTTGCCCTCACCCCTGGTTTAAGCCTACGGATCAGGAGCAGGGATTATCCCGAGCTGACTTTGCCAATACCGCTGGCTAAAGCCAAAGGTTTTGCAACAACCCTACTCACCTGCTATCCCTGGCTAAAACCAAAGGCTGGAGTCCCTATTCCGTCAGCTAAAGCAGACGGTAAGGGATTATAATTCTATGTATTTCTCGAATTTGTAATATTATTCCTGCACTTCCCTTGCTGCTGCTCTTGGCCTTAAGCCAGTACTATAGAAGTAAATCAACCTGAGCAGCTATTAATGCATAACCGCCGGCTTCAGCCGGCGGATTAACAGCAGGGACTATCTTGTGCAGACTTTGCCCAAACCGCTGCCTTCAGCCTGTGGATCAGGAGTAGAGGTTATCTAGATAACTGACTTTGCCCAAACCGCTGGCTAAAGCCAACGGTTTTGCTGTAACCCTACTCATCTGCTAATGTATCTGTTACTTAACTCGCTTTGATCAAAGCCAGTCTTCCTCCCGCAAAACTGTTTTTCCTACAGTTGGCTTTAGCCAACAGTCCTGAGGCATTCATCTTCAGGTAAAATCAAGTTCAATTACTCCCACTATAACATATCTTAATTTAATGCAGCATTTCACCCATAAGACTCTTACTGTTACCGTTGTCTTCAGCCAACGGCATGAGAAATTAGCCAAACCTTATACCTTTGGCTTCTGCTAACGGAATAAAGGAGACACCCCCTATCATCTCCTCTCCTTCCTCCCTCCACTATTTGTATTTTATCTTCGATTAGTTCTAATATTTTCCATCGCCCTCAGAGCAACTGCTTATTAGAATGACATTGTCTATTCGGTAACAATCTTCTGAATCGCTCTCTATGCAACAGCCTGGAGCTTGTTTGAAAGTTTCCGCTTTGTCTCTGCAAATAGAAAACAAATATTCAAGAGCAAAAAATTACCAGTTTGAAATTTGGATTGTTCCACGTGGAACCCTATCTTCCCAGATACATCAGCAGAATATTTACATCAGATGGTGAAACTCCGCTTATCCGAGTGGCCTGACCGATAGTATCTGGATTTATCCTGGCGAGTTTTTGTCTCCCTTCTGTCGAAATTGACAATAATTCCGAATAATCAATGTCCGGTGGAATTTTAACACGATCCAGTCGCCTTATCTTCTCTGCGATTAACTTTTCCCGCTGAATGTAGCCCTCATATTTTATCCTGATCTCTGCTGATTCAAGAACTTCACTATCCATTCCACTTTCTGCAAGCTTCAACAGATAATCCGGAGAAATCTCGTTAAGTAGAGCCTTAACCGTTACCTGTGGTCTGGCTGCAATGTTAATTGCTTTCGTCTTCTGCTTAATCCCCGCTGTTCCTGCATTCTCAAGAAAGGAAGAAATCCTTTCCGGCTCCAGCCTGCTATCCTCAAGAAAACTTATCAGTCCTTCCACCATCTTTGTCTTTTTTTCTAGCCTGTCAACCCTTGACTTTTCAGCAAGCCCTATTTCATAACCCTTCAATGTCAGTCTTTCGTCAGCATTATCCTGCCTTAGTAAAATCCTGTACTCAGCCCTGGCAGTAAACATTCTGTATGGTTCGTCAATTCCCTTCGTAACGAGATCATCAATTAAAACTCCAATATAGGACTCGTCACGTCCAAGTACTAGTTCATCTTTACCCCTTATTTTTTGTACGGCATTTATTCCGGCCATTATTCCCTGTGCCGCCGCCTCCTCATATCCGGTTGTTCCATTTATCTGTCCTGCAAAATAGAGTCCCTCCACTTTCTTTGTCTCCAGAGTATGCCTAAGCTGCGTAGGCTGGAAAAAATCATACTCAATTGCGTAGCCGGGCCTGAAGATTTCCACTCTTTCCAGACCCTTTACCATTCTAAGAGCATTTACCTGGGTTTCCAAAGGTAAACTGCTTGCATATCCGTTAAGGTAATACTCTGTGGTATCCCTCCCTTCCGGTTCGACGAAAAGCTGGTGAGTATCCTTCTCACTGAATGTTACAATCTTTGTCTCTATGCTCGGACAATATCGCGGGCCAATGCCCTTTATCCTTCCTGCATAAAGCGGGCTGAACTCCAGACCTTTCCTCAGCTCCTCATGAACCGCAGCATTGGTATGTGTCATATAGCAACTCATCTGTTTGCCCCTCACTCCTCCGCTTCCCATATATGAAAACGTCCTTCCTTCTTCATCACCCTTCTGCTCCGTCATAGCTGCGAAATCAATTGTCCTTCCGTCAAGCCTGGCACTGGTTCCTGTCTTTAATCTCTCTACCTTAAAGCCAAGTCCGGCTAACTGTTGGCTAAGTCCGGAAGAAGAATCATCACCTGACCTTCCTCCTTTTACATTCCGGAATCCTACATGCATGAGTCCGTTGAGAAAAGTACCATTCGTGAGGATAACCGCATCTGCCAGGAACCGGGTACCAAAAGCTGTTTCAACACCAGTTATCCGGCTACCTTCCATAAGAATCTTTTGTGCCTCCTCCTGCCATATGAAGAGATTGTCTGTCCTCTCCAGAACTTTTCTCCATTCAATGCTGAAACCCTGCCTGTCACACTGTGCACGCGGACTCCACATCGCTGGTCCTTTTGATCGGTTAAGCATCCTGAACTGAACCATGCTGGCGTCAGTAATAATTCCGCTCATTCCTCCCAACGCGTCTATCTCCCTGATTATCTGTCCTTTTGCGATACCTCCCATGGCCGGATTACAGGACATCTGCGCTAACTTGGTCATATCCATAGTTATAAGCAAGGTCCTGGCTCCCATTCTTGCCGCTGCATAAGCCGCCTCACAGCCGGCATGTCCTCCTCCCACAACAATCACCTCATACCTGAAATTCATAATATTGCTTCTCTTATTTGCGCCAATTTGTCTTCCTGTACCTTAATCATCTTTTTTCTTTCTTCCGCGCTTCCATCCCTGTACCCGCAAAGATGAAGCACTCCGTGTATCATAACCCTGACAACTTCTTCCTGAAGCCTGCATTTGTACTGCCTCGCGTTTTTTCTCACTGTATCGATGCTTATAAATACTTCACCGCTTACAAGCCCGGATTCAGATTTATCAAATGCTATGACATCTGTATAATAGTCATGCTTCAAAAACTCCCTGTTAATCGTTAATATGGTTTCATCGTCCGTTATAATAAAGACAAGGTCACCCGGGATCTTATGCTCATCCCTGATGACCTTCTCCAGAAATCGTCTGATTTCCCTGGCTTTGTTGATCCTATAATTTATCTGGTCATAATAAATCCTGATGCTCAATCAGTTACCTCCTTAAAACTCATGGTTACACTATTTCCCTTCTCATTGAACGTAATTTCATCGGATAGCTTGGTCATAAGAAAAACTCCTCTTCCGCTTAACTCTTCGATATTTGCCGGAAGTGTAGGATCAGGAATACGTTTCGGATCAAATCCATCTCCCTGATCTGTAACAGTAATAATCAAGTCATTGTCCTTGTACTCAATTATTACATCGACAAGCTTTTCCGGTATTTCCCTGTTCCCGTGCTTTATGGCGTTATTTACTGCTTCGAGGGTGGCTACCAGTATCTTCCCGTAGTTATCCTGGTTGATGCCAATTGCTCCCGTCATTTCGTCAATTGCATTTTCTATTATTCTAAGACTGGCAGTCTTCGATTCAACTTTCAATCTTTTGTACATTTTAGCCATAAAAGCTTAATTTCTGTTTGCACCGCAAAAATAATGCAATTTCTAATTATTTTTTGAAATCCACAATTCGGGATCCAATTTATCAGTCTCGTCAAATATCATAAATTTCAGCACCGCTTTGTCTCCGTCATCCTTGTCATTAAAAACACGTCCAATAACCTGACCTGTTTGAACCTTGTCTCCTTTCTTAACCTTCACTTCAATAATATTCTGATATACCGTCCGGTATTTTCCATGTCTTATTATGACAGCCATATTTGCGCCCCGTATCGTGAATACCTGCGCAACCTCACCCATGAAAACTGATTTTACCGGCGTGGATCCCGAACTTGTTATTTCAATATCTATATTCTCCTCCGTAACGTATTTCAGCACAGGGTGTTTCTGTAATCCAAAATGTCCTGTGATCACACCTTTATCAACAGGCCATGTTAGTCTTCCCTTATTCTCCATAAAATTATCACTCAGTACTCGTTGCTCCGCACTGAGTTCAGATGTTATTGTCTTCTTCCTCTCTTCTTCTATCAGCTTATTGATCTCGCTCTCTATCCTTCTCGCGATTCTCCTCTTTTCATCAAGTTCCCTTTGCAACTGGGTTTCCTTGCTTCCCAACGTCTTTACTATCCTTTGCTGCTTGTCCCTTTCATCCTGCAGCAGATACTTCTGCTGATCCTCCCTTGCTTTTAACAGCGAAATCCTGGCCAGGTCCTCCTCCATTTTCTTCCTCGATAGTTCAATCTCGCTTTTCAGTTCCATTATGATTTCCGATTCCTGCCTTCTGAACTTGGTAACCTGCTGCAAATATTTTAACCTCTTGTAGCCCTGGTTAAAATCCTTTGCCGACAGAATATATGCAATTTCATTATTTGCTTTTGACGACCTGAACGAACTTAGTAAAGCCTGTTCATATTCCTTTTTCAGAACCTTAAGATCACCTTCCATCATTTCAATGGCCAGATTGTTTAGTTCTATCCTGTCGTTGAGAAGTGAAATCTCATCCTGCAATCCCTTTACTACCGATTCCCTCAGATTCAGCTTTCTGCTGATCATATTGAGTTCACTAAGGCTCTCTTTTTTCTCCTTTGAAGTCTGTTTAAGCAGATTGTCGACATATGAAATCTCCTGAAGAGTCTTTTGGCGTTGCTCTTCAAGATCCTTCCTTGTCTGTGCGCCGGCTTCAGAATAAAAAACCGAAAGGACAAAAACTGCAGTCAATAACCTTCTCATCTGATTTTCACTACTCTGTAACCCTGACCTCCAACCGTTCCGATACTTCCCGACCAGGGACTCTCCATCCTTTTAATCTCTATCTCAATATCAAGCTCCTTCAGATCATCGTTTATAACTATTTTCTCAGGATACGTAATATTCCCATCCTTTACTATACCAGATAGCAAAATAGTTATATTTCCTGTCCTGAAATCACCCTCAAGATATACTTTCCTTAACTTTCGCCTCTGGCAGTCGACAGTGTATTCTACATTTCTTCCTTCCACGTTATACTCCCTTCTGAAATCACCTCTCTGACAGTTCATAATACTTCTGTAATCGTCCTTTTCAACTATCATATCCCCCAATATGACATAAATGAGAGCCGGATCGATCCCGTATTTCGACCTGATTTCTTCAGGATCACCAACCATCAGCTTGCGGTTGAACCTGTCGTTTACAATAACCGTGTCTCCTGTAAGGAAGCCCTTGCCTGCCTCAACTCCAATGCCTGATCTTACTGAAATCATCAGTGAATCTGGCCTTCTGAACTTTATCGAAGCATTCAGGTGTACAGTCACATTCTCCTGCCTGACTTTGATATCGGCCCTCCGAATATAAAAATCGTTGTTTGTAAGATTATTTAATAAGACCGTTTCAAGCCCGTTTCCGGCAGTTTCATCCCTGGTTGTACCCACATCTGTCCTTCCGGCCTTTCTCGCTGTAGAACAAGCGGAAAACACAAGAGATAGCATAAGTACTATGCGGACTATCTTTTGCAATTTTCTATCTCCTCCTTCAAGTTTGATTTCGTATTATCAATGTTAACGGCCTTTTCAAAATATACCACTGCGTCCCTGCATTTCTTCATACTTTTGAGTATATACCCGTAATGCTCGTAATATTCTGCATCTTGAGCCTCACCGGAGTTTATTATCCTCTCCATTATTCTGGCGGCCTCCCTTGATTTTCCTCTCTTATAGAGAACCCAGGCATAGGTATCCAGGAACGTGTTGTTATCTGTCTCCTTGATTATAACCGTCTTTGCCATTTCCTCAGCCTCTTTAAGATTCATATTCTGTTCGGCAAGGTAATATGCATAATTATTCATCAAAGTAAGATCGCTGTCGTCCATTTTCATTGCTTCCTCATAGGTTTTGAATGCCTCATCATAGTTCCGGCTTCTGTAATGGACGTCCGCTCTCATTGTAAGAATCTGAAGCTTGAGCTCCCGGTTGTCACCTGCAAGAATATCAGCTTTCCTCAGCTCTTCAAGGGCGACATCAAAGTCCTCGTTTTCAAGTGCTCCTGTGGCAAAAAGCATCTTCGCAATAACGGAACGGTTGAACCTTGTGGCGCATTCCTCTCCTTTCGTCTGAAGCATCCTGTAATTCTTCAGGTCGTAATAAACCAGCAGCAGCTTTTCCCACGCGTAATAATTGTCCGGATTAGCTTTTATTATCTCCTCCAGCCGTGATGCAGCACCCTCATTATTGCCTGCCTTTTGCAGCAACTCAGGTCTAAGCAGTATCACAAGGTCGTCATCGGGATATGAGGATTCAAGTATCATTACCGAGATCTCCATTTTCTTTATATGATCCTTGAGTATTTCCTTATTTCCTATCAGTTCATCAATAAGAGATACCTTTTCCTCCTTGTTGATCTGGCCGTTTAAAAGAACAATACCTACAAGATCAAACAGCTCGTCAAAGTTCTTTTGCTCAAGCATGAACTCACACAGCGAAAGTTGTATTGCCGGATTACCCGGATTCCGTTCGATAAGTCTGTTATAAACTTCCCTTGCTTTTTCAGGTAAGCCCTCCTGCCTGTAAATCCCGGCACGATATCCGTTAAAAACTATATTTTCCGGATCTGTTTCAAGAAGTTGTCCTATCTTAACGTGTGCCTCAGTGTAATTACCTTCTGCCACTAGATTATCGATCAGGCTCAGGGTCGTACTCTCATTTACACCAAATCGCTCATCAATGTTATTAAGAAGTTTCCGGGCTTTTTCAAAATTGTTGTTCTGAGAATACAGCTTTGCAAGCGTCACCTGAAGATCGATCTTCTCCGGGCTTCCCTTAACTGCTCTCTCGTAACACAATATGGCACTGTCGATGTTATTCTGCTGGTGATAAATTCCAGCCATCATCATGTTGTACCACAAATTGCCGGGTTGCAGTTCGCATGCCCTGAGTGCATATTTTTTTCCACTATTGAAGTCGCCTCTAGACAGCACTATCTGTGCCATATGATAATAGGCAGCATCGCTTTCGGGATTAAGGACAAGGCTCTGCTCAAAGAATTTCAGAGCATCGCCGCCATTACCCATCAGTTTATGTCTTACCGCCTCCACAAACAGATAATCAAATGCCGCCTGATCGTATTCCTTGCCTGCCTTTAAGCCTGGTATAAGCTTTTTGCTGCATGACATCAAGGTCAGAATGGCAGCCAGTAAAAGTATTATTGTTTTTATTCTTCTCATTATCAATGCTTTCCCGTATGTCCAAAACCTCCTGCTCCCCTTTGCGTGTCTTCCAGTTCATTGGTTTCAATCCATTCTGCTTTTTCGTGCCTTGAAACAATCATCTGACAAATCCTTTCACCATCCTTAATAACGAATTTTTCAGCCGACAGGTTCACCAGGATCACACGAACCTCTCCCCTGTAATCAGCATCAATCGTGCCAGGTGAGTTAAGAACCGTAATTCCGTGCTTTATTGCCAGTCCGCTCCTGGGTCTGATCTGTGCTTCATACCCGGCCGGAATTTCAAGAAAAAGACCAGTATTCACTAAAACCCGGGCCAGGGGTTCAAGAACTATCTCTTCATCTATATTCGCCCTGAGGTCCACTCCTGCTGAACGTTCCGTTGTATATTCAGGCAATTTGTGCCGTGACTTGTTTATTATCCTTATTTTCATTTCTTCTTCCTGATAATTAGGCTTAATATCCTGTCCCTGTATTGTGCAAAAGCGATAAAAATAAGTATTAATGCCGTATTTACAGCAAGTTCTGCAACAATCCCCGGATATTTAAAGTATTTCCCGAAAAGAACCATCGCTATTGCAATGGCAAAATACGGGATATACTGCTTCATGTCGTAGTCGACCTTAAATCGCTTTTGGGCAAATATAAAAGACACTATTATCATGGATCCGTACGATGCCACATGTGCCCATGCCGAAGCCATATATCCGTATACCGGGATCAGCAAAACATTTATCAGCACTGTTATGGCTGCACCAATAAGGGTAATATAAATCCCGAATCGTGTCAGGTCGTTGAGCTTGTACCAGATGCTGTGATTAATATATATTCCATAAAACAGGTAGCCCATTGCCACTATGGGCACCACTCCGATCGCACCTCTGAAATCCTTTCCGATAATTAATTGAAAACCTGATATATACAGGTTAATCCCCAGATAGATTAATAGCATGGCGATAATGAAATATTTCATCACTGATGCATAGGTCTGCTTTGAATCCGGATGTTTCGCTCTCTCAAAAAAGAACGGTTCGGCTGCAAACCTGAACATCTGTATGAAGAGAGCCATCAGTACAGCAATTTTGTATCCCGCGCCATATTCCCCAACAATGGCAAGCCCATTTTCCTCGCCTGTCATCCGCCTCAGAATGACCTTGTCCAGAGTGTCATTGACAGATCCGCTCAGTCCGGTAATCAGCAAAGGAATCGAATAGGCCATCATTCTTTTCCATAGTTCACGGTCGAATACAGCCCTTCTCAGAATAACGAAAGGCATAAGCATCATCAATGTTGCTGCGCTTCCTATGAGGTTAGCCAGAAAAACATAACCCACACCGTAACCAGGATCATAGATCTTCCGGAACCATCCATGGCTTCTTTCATAGATACCCGGGGCAATAAGAAGAAGAAAGATTACCGATACAATGATTATTACAACATTTGCAATCTTTATCGCGCTGAAAATAAACGCCCTGTTCTCCCTTCTAAGCCTTGCAAAAGGAATTGCAGCGAAAGCATCAATAGCCACTATAGCCGCGAACATCCTTATATAGTCGGGGTTGTTGCTGTATTTCAGGACAGCCGAAACCGGCCCGATAAAGATATTTATGAGTATCAGAAATGCAGCAGATGTAACCAGAAGACTGATCAGTGTGGTGCTGTAAACCTTTTCATAATCCTTGCTGTTTTGCGAAAACCTGAAAAAACCTGTCTCCATTCCATAAGTCAGAACAATAAGAAGGAAAACCATCCATGCATACAGTTCCGTAATCACGCCATATTCAGCTCTTGTAAAAATTCTGGTGTAGAATAAGGTCACAACCCCATAGTTAAGGAACCGCGGGACAATGGTTCCCAATCCGTATACTACAGTCTGCTTTGCTAATGTCCTGACTTCGTTCACCTTACTTAATTCCTTTCACGCTTTTCCCTGGTGTTCTTCTTCCTGTAAAGAGTGAGAACGGAAAAAGATTCATTTTAAAATCATTTCTTTCATGATCGCGCAAAGTTAAATATCTTTGCCCTCAGATTAGCAGAACGTTATTAACCAATAAGAAATTTTCATGAACACAGTCTTCAGATACCTCATCGCCACAGCCTTTCTTGTCACCATTGCATCGTGCAGCACCAGCGGCGGTAATGAGAATACTATGGTACTAATCAAAACAACTTCAGGAGATATAAAAGTAAAACTATATGATGGCACTCCCCTTCATCGTGACAATTTCATAAAACTTGTGAATATGGGTTTTTACGACGGCATATCCTTCCACCGTGTCATCAGGGATTTCATGATTCAGGCCGGTGACCCCTCAACAAGGACCGGTCTTACTAAGGAACAGCTTGATACACTTGACACCTACACCGTCCCGGCTGAATTCCGCAGGGAATACTATCACAAAAAGGGTGCTCTGGCTGCTGCAAGAGAGGGCAATAATGTCAATCCTTCCATGAAATCGTCAGGGACCCAGTTTTACATCGTCCAGGGTAAAAAGTACACATCCGAAGAACTGAAAACAGCCGAAGAAAGGCTTAACAGCGGCCTAAGGCAGGTTGTCTTCAGTAAATTCATCAGGGAAACAGCCGACAGCGCAAGTGTTTCGGGCACTCCCCTTTCTGAAAGTGAAATTCAGGAAAGTGCTTCCCTGAAAATGTTTAATTACCTAACCGCCGAAGGCGAATATAAATTTTCACAGGAACAAATTGATGCCTATATGAACGTTGGAGGTGTCCCGCGTCTTGACGCCACCTATACTGTCTTTGGTGAAGTTGTTGAGGGATTGGAAATTGTTGATAAAATTGCAGGTTCGCCGACCAACCAGGCCGACAAGCCGGTCAACTATATCAGGATCATCAGTATGAAAGTGCTGAACTAACCAGCAACCCTCTTTCGCTAAAGCTTCAGAGGGCAAAGCCAGCAACCAGTAACCAGCAACCAGCAACCATCAACTTGAATAACTAAATCTTGTTATAAAAAGAATTTTAAAATGCTTGATAAAATCAAAAGCCTCCTCGAAGAGGTAGATTCAGTAAAAGTAGCTTCATCTTCAGAACTTGAATCGTTCAGGCTGAAATACCTGAGCAAAAAGGGATTGATTACATCCTTATTTGAAGATTTCAGGGAAGTGTCATCCGAGCTCAAGAGGGACGTGGGTCAGAAGCTCAATGAATTGAAACAAAAAGCACAGGATAGATATAATTCCCTTAAGAAAGAGCTTGAATCTACTGATGAATCGGATACTGAAAATGATCTTACCCGCCCGGCATTTCCTTATCCTTCCGGTTCACGTCATCCCATTTCCCTGGTCAGAAAGGAAATAATAGATATCTTCTCCAGGATTGGCTTCACAGTGTCAGAAGGACCCGAGATTGAGGATGATGACCACGTCTTCACCAAACTGAATTTTGCTCCCGAGCATCCCGCGAGGGATATGCAGGACACTTTCTACATATTCAGGAACTCACCGGAAGACTCAAATCCTGCCGACATACTTCTGCGCACACACACCTCCTCGGTTCAGGTGAGGGTGATGCACAATCAGAAGCCTCCTATCAGGACCATCTCTCCCGGCAGAGTCTTCAGAAATGAAGCCATATCGGCCAGGGCCCATTGTATCTTTCACCAGATAGAGGGATTGTACATCGATGCTAATGTATCGTTTGCCGACCTGAAACAAACCCTTCTTTTCTTTGCCCGCGAACTTTACGGCAAGGAAACCCGGATCCGACTCAGGCCGTCGTACTTCCCTTTCACCGAACCTTCGGCCGAAATGGATGTAAGCTGCACAATATGCGGAGGCTTAGGATGCAATGTTTGTAAATATACCGGCTGGCTCGAAGTGCTCGGATGCGGAATGGTACATCCCAATGTGCTGGAAGCCTGTGGTATTGATAGCAAAAAGTATACGGGCTTTGCCTTCGGCATGGGTATCGAACGTGCCGCGATGCTTAAGTATCAGGTTAACGATCTGAGGCTCTATTTTGAAAATGACCTGAGATTTCTTGATCAGTTTAAAACGGTTTTGTAGTCACCCGCTGATAAAATCCGAAAAAATGAAACAGCATGAAATACATGTTCCGTTATGCGAACGCTGCGCTCTGCAGAATGTCTCCATATTCAATCACCTCACTCCCGAAGAGGCTGAAATGATCAACTTTGAAAAAGATTTCAGACAGTACAGGCGTGGTGATGTATTATATCAGGAAGGAAACAGGATCAGCGGTTTTTATTGCATACACAAAGGGATTATAAAGGTTTTCAAGACAGGTTTCGACGGGAAGGAACAAATAATCAGATTTGCAAAAGCAGGCGAAATAATAGCTTACAGAAGTGTCCTCAGCAACGAACCGGCATGCACTTCAGCAAAGGTTATTGAAGACTGCCAGGTGTGTTTCATCCCCTCCGAAATATTGATTTCCCTTATTAAAACCAACTCTTCATTCTCGCTTGAATTGCTTAAACTTGCATGCCATGAGCTTGGAGAAGCCAACTCTTTCATAACCGACATTGCCCAGAAAACAGTAAGGGAAAGGCTTGCCGAGATACTTCTTCTTCTCATGAACGATTTCGGACTCGATGAGCAGAACAATCTCAAAATATCGCTGACCCGCGAAGAGCTTGCGAATATTGTGGGAACAGCAACCGAATCGGTTATCAGGCTTCTGTCCGAATTCAAGTCCGACAAGCTTGTCGAGCTGAATGGCAGGAAAATCAGGATTCTTAACAAAAAAGGGCTTGAAAAGATAAGCAATGTTCTTTCAAGGATGTAGTCACTTCAGAACAGCCTTCCATTGAGGTCGCGTCCGTAACTCTTTCCCAGGTGCCTGTAAGCATGTTCTGTAGCTTCCCTTCCCCTGGGGGTTCTTTTCAGGTATCCCTCCTTGATAAGGAATGGCTCGTAAACCTCCTCTATTGTGCCGCTCTCCTCGCCAACTGCAGTTGATATGGTGTTCAGACCGACTGGTCCTCCTCCGAATTTGTCGATTATTGCCAGAAGTATCCGGTTATCCATTTCATCCAGTCCATGCTGATCAATGTTCAGGGCTTTAAGTCCGTAACGGGTTATATCAAGGTCTATTCTTCCGGAACCCCTAACCTGGGCAAAATCCCTTATTCTTCTCAGAAGTGCATTTGCTATCCTGGGCGTTCCCCTGCTGCGCCTGGCTATTTCCTCTGCCGCATCACCGCCTATTTTGACACCCAGTATGCCTGCCGATCTCTTTACTATTCCAGTCAGAACCTCATGATCGTAATATTCCAGATGAAAAGTGATGCCGAACCGCGCCCTCAAGGGACTTGTGAGTAATCCCGAACGGGTTGTTGCTCCGATCAGTGTGAATTTATTCAGTGTAAGCTGAACCGACCTGGCGCTGGGTCCTTTGTCGAGCATGATGTCGATCTGGTAATCCTCCATCGCCGAATAAAGGTATTCCTCAACTACGGGGCTGAGCCTGTGTATCTCGTCGATAAATAACACATCACCATCCTCCAGATTGGTAAGCAGACCGGCCAGATCGCCAGGTTTGTCAAGCACCGGACCAGACGTAACCCTGAGGTTTACATGCAGTTCATTGGATATAATTGCTGCAAGAGTGGTTTTGCCAAGACCCGGAGGTCCGTGAAGAAGCACATGGTCCAGTGATTCCCCTCTTTGCCTTGCTGCAATTACAAAGACCTCGAGATTATCTATTACCTGCTTCTGACCCTTGAAATCATCAAATGTGACCGGACGGAGCTGCTTCTCAAGCTCCTTTTCGGTATCAGTAAGATTATCTTTCCTTATTTCAAATTTCTCGTCCATCAAAAAACGCTGCCTGTCAGCAGGTGTATTCCTATTTAATAAGTTTCACATCTCTTTCCGGAAGCTCAATCTTAACTCCGTTAATGCTAACCTCCACATCATCCTTGTAAGTTATCATCATAACCTGCATGCCTTCCTCGTCGTATTTTTTCCAAGTCTTTTGCCGGATTCCCGTTCTGTAAAACTGCTCTTCCTTTACCCTGCCGTTATCGTAGTAATAGGTCAGCTGACCGTCAGGATTGCCCTGATTGTAATTTCCCTTGAACCTCAGAGTACCGTCGGGATAGTATGATTTCCATAATCCGTCGCGCAAACCTACAATATATTTTCCCTCCTCGGTGTTGTCGCCAGTATCATATTTCCAGTCCCCGTTTTTTTCACCGTCTGTGTAAACTCCCTTTGCTATTATCTTTCCATCGGGTGCAAACTCGATGTATTCTCCGTCGCGCTGTCCCTGGAAATATTCTTCCTCCCTGAGAATTGATCCGTTTCCGTAATACCATTTCCACAATCCGTCAGGCCTTCCGTTATTATACGAACCTGTCTGTTCAAGTTTTCCATCGTTGTTATAAAACTTCCACAGTCCTGTCCGCCGGTTATCGCTATATTGACCTTCAGCCTGAACTAAGCCATCGGGATACAGATCCTTCCATTTGCCATTAAAGCGTCCGGCTTCGTCTACAATTCCCTCCGAAACAAGAAGTCCATTGTCATTGTAGACGAAAGCATTTGTCACCTTTCCGTCAGCACCATATTCCCTGTGAACCCCAACGGGTACCTTGTTTCTGAACGGGCCGCTGTAAACAAGCCGGTTGTTTTCATCATATTTGTTTTCTATCTCAATATCAGGCTGATCTTCAACTTCCGACTTCACTATTGATCCACTGTCGTACAACATGGTCATTACCAATACTCCCCTGTTGTCATACTCCTTGAAATATCCGTGAAGAAGATCGTCGCGGTAATTCCTTTCCGTTTTTACACTTCCTGAAGAATAGAAATCCTTCCATACACCCTGTTTAAGGCCCTTTCCATCAACCCTGTTTATCCTCTCCCTGCTTACAAGAAAATCATTATTGTATTCCAGGATTGTAATTACATTTCCCTCCCTGTCGAACTCCTTCGATAATCCCTCCTTCTTTCCGCCGTTATAGGCTATGGTCTGCTGGATTTTACCATCCGGAAAATAGAAATAAGCCATTCCTTCCCTTTTGTCGCCGGCGTAAAGTTCCTGTGTATGAATATAAATTCCTTCGGAGGGATCCTTCCTGTACTTAAATGAATATCCGTTCCTTTTTCCGAAAAGGTAATTTATTTTTTCTAAAGTGTCGCCTGCCTGGTCAAAAAACACCCATACGCTGTCGAGCTGAAAATTGTTGTATTTTCCTTCCGACTTTTTTACTCCGGTCACATAATAGCTAATCCATAATCCGTCTGGCTTTCCGTTTCTTATAATTCCCTCGCTTGAAATTGTTCCGTTTGGATATTTAAATATCTGGTAACCGTCCTGCGGGACACCGCCCGACTGTCCGGAAACTGAAAGTCCTGTTAATAAAATAATACAAAGCAATAATATCCTCTTCATCTTATAATCCAAGTTTTTCAGATATTTCCATCATTCTTATTATAGGCTTACGCGCTTTAGCAAGAACCCTGCTATTTATCCTAATCTCAGGTTCTTCATCTTTCAGGCATCTGTATATCTTTTCCATAGTGATCATTTTCATGAAATTGCACTCGCTGCATCCGCATGTGGAATCTTTCGGAGGAGCGGGAATAAATTTCTTTCCAGGATTCTTTTTAATCATCTGATGAATTATTCCAGGTTCCGTTGCCACTATATATGCAGGAGAATTGTCTGTGGATGTGAATTTCAGCAATGCAGAAGTTGAACCGATGATATCGGCAATCATTCTTACAGGAAGTTCGCATTCAGGATGAACTATCACTTTTGCATCAGGATTCTCTTTTCTCAATTTCAGAATTGCCTCTATCGAGAACTCCTCATGAACATGACATGCCCCGTTCCAGATTACCATGTCGCGGCCAGTTTTGTTCAGAATATAATTTCCAAGATTTCTGTCGGGACCAAATAGTACTTTTTCTCCTTCCGGAAGAGATTCAATTATCTGAACAGCATTTGAAGAAGTGCAGGTAATATCGGAAAGAACCTTAATATCGATATTTGTATTTACGTATGTTACAACGGTCCTTCCCGGATTATCCCTTATAAACTTTTTGAATTCGACCGGATCACATGAATCGGCCAGCGAGCATCCGGCATTCATGTCAGGTATAAGAACCTTTTTATCAGGCGCCAGTATTTTTGCCGTTTCAGCCATAAACCGTACACCTGCAAAAAGAATTATGTCTGCATCATTTGCTGCAGCTTTCTGCGACAGGGCAAGACTATCGCCTATGAAATCTGCTATATCCTGTATATCGCCGGTCTGGTAAAAATGAGCAAGAATTATTGCATTCTTCTTCTTTTTAAGCTCCATTATATTTGAGACCAGCTCCGTATTATCCTTTTCTCTCATCTGCCCGCTATTCTAAAATTAAGTCGGTTTGATTATATTTGGATTTCTTTTCAAAAATAGCAACCAATTTCTTAAGTCACGTCATTTTATCACCCTGATATTTTTAATATTATTAACTATAGAAATTTTTATTATTTAATGGTTTTTATGATATGCTGTTAATTGTGTTAAAACAAAAATCGTATTTGTCTTTTATTTCATGAAATTATTATCCGGCGAACATCTTTTCAACAGTTCAAAAAATATACCATTTTTGAATATCAGCAAATTAACGAAAATATTAACAACTGTTAAAACAAGGTTTCAAATGATGGTTGTTCAACAAAAAATCAAGTTTTGATGTTCATTAAAAGTTTACATATCCTGTTAATTCAATAAAAACTTTTTAAAAGAAAACGACGCCTGACGAAATTAACGACCGGTAGTTAATAAACATGATGTTATTAATAAAAAGAAACGGGGGATTAAGGGGTTGTTAACAATTGGTATGATACATTCAAGTCTTTAAAACTTCATAAGTTTTCTAATTAATACTGGTGTATATTACTTCAAGCCCCCAGGGTTGCTTTTACCCCCAAACCTCCCAGGGGGGCCTTTAAGAATCAGATATTGAATGTTTTGTAATATTTATAAATAAATCCGTCAATGAAGACGGATTTCAAGTCCCCCTTGGGAGATTTAGGGGTGGATTTCTGGGGGTAGCTTCAATGGGTAGCACATGGGTTCATATAAAAATTAAAAGATAAAATCATATTATTTTCTTTTGTCTGTTCAATTGTTTTAATTTAGTGCCTTTGTCACACTTAAAACAAATAAGGTGAAAAAAAAGAAAATTGCCATCGCTTCCGATCATGCAGGTTTTTATCTGAAGGAGAAGATCATCGGTTACCTCATGAAAAGCAATCTTGAAATCAAGGATTTAGGCAGTCATAAGTATGAGGAATTGGATGATTATCCCGATTTCGGACATCCGCTGGCCCTTGCTGTGGCTAACGGTGATTGTGACCTTGGAATTTCAATATGCGGGACAGGAAACGGAATAAACATGACAGTCAACAAGCATCAGGGTATCAGAAGCGCTATTTGCTGGAACGAAGAGATTGCCAAGCTTGCAAGGAAACATAATGATGCAAATATTTGTGCTCTTCCGGCAAGGTTCATTAACGAGTCGGAGGCTTTTCTGATTGTCAGGGAATTTATTGAAACGGATTTTGATGGCGGACGGCATGAAAGAAGGATCAATAAGATCACTTTCAAAATGTATTGATCTGCTGTCAAACTCCTGCAAATACGGAATCAGGGCTGTAGTATACCTCGCAAGCAGGCATACAAAAAACAATATTGGAATCAGGGAGATATCAAAGGACCTTGATCTGCCTTCTCCTTTTCTGGCAAAAATCATGCAGCAGCTCGCAAAACATAAGATTCTTAATTCGGTAAAGGGACCTAACGGCGGATTCTCCCTTAAGAAAAAGCCGGAATCGATTACGATGCTTGATATTGTAAAGATCATCGACGGGGACAATCTGTTTAAAAATTGCCTGATTCACGACGGTGCCTGCTATGATGTGAAGAAAAGCAGGAAAGCATGCCCCGTTCATGATGATTATTCGATAATACGTTCTAATATTGTTAAACTGTTCAGGAGCAAGACAATAGCTGATCTGGCCAGGGCTGCCGATACATCAGACAATATTGTCATCTGATTTTTTCCTTTTATAGTAAGGATCGTAGAAAAGCCACAGACAAACTGCAGTGGCCGTACCTGCCGTATTGAACATTATATCCAAGACATCAGCCTTGCGGGTTTCTGTGAACCCCGATTGGGCAAACTCAAGCATGGCACCAAAGAAAACAGGGATAAGCGCCACTATAATTATCTGACGGGTGTTTGAAAAAAGATGGCGATGCTCAAGAATAATAACACCCATGAACAGAAAATAAAGGCCGAAATGCACAAATTTGTCAAGATATTTTATATCGAAAAAACCTGCCTTTTCAAAAGTGCTTGCATTGGCAAGGCTCAGATATAAAATAAGAAGAGAAATCAGGATCGAAAATTTATTCTTCTGTATCATATTGACAGTTTGGGTCAAAAATAGACAATAGAATGATATTTTCTTTATAATTTTAAACGATTCATACAATCAAAATGGCAGGCATATATATACATATCCCCTTTTGCAAAAAGCTGTGTTCGTATTGTGACTTTTACCATATAATATCACATTCGGATAACAAACAATATATTGACGCCCTCAATCGCGAAGCTTTCATGCGACGCGATTACCTTGGAAACCAGACAGTTTCAACCATCTATATCGGTGGCGGGACGCCATCTGTGCTTGAGCCCCCGGAAATAAAAAGCATTCTCGATAATATTACCAGGAATTTCGGTGTTGACGAAAATCCTGAGGTTACAATAGAACTCAATCCCGACGACGTTAATGACGACTTTCTGGATGGGCTGAAAAAGACAATTGTCAACCGGATAAGCATAGGTATTCAGTCATGGAGGGATAAGGACCTTAAGTTCATGAACAGGCGTCATACGGCCTCCGCGGCAGCAATAGCCCTCGATAAGATATTCGATGCAGGATATGAAAATGTTACAATCGATCTTATTTACGGAATACCTGGTATGTTTGCCGCTGACTGGTCTTCAAACCTTGATATAAGCTTCTCATACAACATTAAACACCTGTCGGCCTATCATCTTACAATAGAACCGGGTACCATGCTCGGTAAAATGAAAGAGAAGGGAGCCCTGTCGGAAATTGATGAGAATGAAAGCGCTTCACAGTTTCAGCTTCTTATTGATAAAGCGCGGGCTGCCGGGTTCATTCATTATGAAATTTCAAATTTCGGGTTACCCGGATTTCTCTCCATCCATAATTCGAATTACTGG
The DNA here is from genome assembly GCA_016936695.1 of Bacteroidales bacterium. Taxonomy (GTDB): domain Bacteria; phylum Bacteroidota; class Bacteroidia; order Bacteroidales; family VadinHA17; genus LD21. Next base: position 22,655 of record JAFGXK010000154.1, read on the forward strand.
AAGCAGGTCAGTTACCTTGGCCTGGGTCCTTCGGCCCATTCCTTTAACGGCTATTCGCGGCAATGGAATGTAAGGGATGTAAAGAAATACATAAAGGCCGTCGATTCTGGCTGTCTTGATTTTGATATTGAGGAACTCGACAAAAAAACACGTTTCAATGAATATATCATGACCTCACTGCGAACCATGTGGGGCATCAGCCTTGATTATGTCGAGGAGGCATTTGACAAGGAGGGTTATGATTATATAAAGAATCTTTCAGGCAAGTTTATTGACTATGGACTGATGAAACAGGAAAAAAATACCCTGGTCCTTACGAACCAGGGTAAAATGATTTCCGATAATATTATCTCCGAACTTATGCTTCCCGTTGATAAGTGATTATCTCCTTGCCAGGGCAAAGGTTGTCCGGCCGATTATGTTATTCTCAAGATACAGCTCTACACTGTAGGTGCCTTCGATAAAGTCTCCCGTATTATCAAGGAAAATGCACATTTCAATGTCCTGGTTCATGTAATCGACCAGACGGGTTGCCGAGTAAACGAGCTTGTCGCCGTTAAAGTCGAACAGATTATCGGGACTTGTGGTGATTACCAATGAATCGGGCCTGATAATCCTCATGAACACTTCTTTTTCACCGGCTGTTGCGATTGGATTTTCCCGGAGTGTGAAGCAGATCCTGAGCTTGTCGATGTTGTTTATCCTGTTTGTTTCCTTTCTTTTTTTGTTCAGGGTTACCGCACTAATGTCTTTAGCCTGAATCACTGAGGCAACACTGACTTTCGAAGTGAGTTCCTCCTTGACTTTGGTAAGTTCCACATTCGAATTCTGAACTTCGGTTATCTGCTCCCTGAAGCCGACATTTTCAGCCATAAGCTGCTGATTCATCGTGTTGAGGGAATCTATCTGAACAATGTAACCTTTCATAATGTCGCGCATTGTCCCTATTTCAGCCCTGTATTTCTTGAGCAGTTGAACGTTTGATGCATTTATCGATAGTAACTGCACGATTCGATCTTTCTCCTTCTGCAGATTTGCCATCAGGGTATCATTGTCTGTCTTAAGAGTGTCATACCCATGGACCATGAGCCTTAGTTCATTGGCCAGAGAGTCTTTTTCCTGGGTCAGTACCGTCTCTATTTCAACCATCTTGTTCTTTTGGTCGAAGTACATCACAACCAGAAATATAAGAGCTGCCGCCAGAATAACTGTAGTAAAGATCATGGCTATTGGCGCACTTTTTTTCTGTGGCTGTTCTACCGGGGTGAAAGTGTCTGTGTCTGTCATTTATTTACCTGTATTTGAATAAATAATAATACAAAAGTAATAATAACATTCAAATAATTATTAAAATCCGTTTCAATGATTAATTTTACCACAGATTCATATGTTTATAAGTAATTATCTATCAGTAATATGAGTGGGTTTTTTGGTATTGTTTCGAAGAACGATTGCGTTGCAGAAGTATTTTATGGTACCGATTATCATTCGCATCTGGGTACAAAAAGGGCCGGAATGGTTTTTATTGTCCCAGGAAAAGGGTTCCGACGCTCAATCCATAGTATCGAAAATGCCTATTTCAGGAGTAAGTTTGAGGAGGAACTGGGTGATTTCTCAGGAAATTCAGGAATGGGAATAATAAGCGATACCGATCCCCAACCCATACTTTTCAATTCCCATCTCGGGCGGTTTGCAATTGTAACAGTCAGCCGCGTTCTTAACCTGGAAGAGCTGGAGGACAGATTCCTTAACAGACGAAATCATTTTACTGAGAACTTCGAGGGCAACATTAATCCGACTGAAGTTGTGGCAAACCTTATTATAGAGAAGGATAATTTTGTTGAAGGCATTGAAAATGTGTTTGAAAATGTCAGGGGATCCTGTTCGCTTATGATACTTACTGAAAATGGGATCATTGCTGCAAGGGACAAGCTTGGCAGAACTCCGGTAGTAATCGGCAGGAATGAACAGGGTCATGCGGTGGCGATTGAAACATGCTCTTTTCCAAATACCGGCTATGAAACTGAATATTTCCTTGGTCCGGGCGAAATAGTGCATGTTAATGCTGATGGTTATTCAAGGCTGAAGGAACCAGGCGACAGGTTGCAGATATGCGCATTCCTATGGGTGTATTATGGCTACCCGCCTTCGTATTATGAGGGGATAAATGTTGATGAATGCCGCCAGAGATGCGGGGCAGCGCTTGCCAGAAGAGATGATGTAGAGGTTGATTTCGCCAGCGGTATTCCTGATTCCGGCGTAGGACATGCCATGGGTTACAGCAACGAGAAAAGGATACCGTATAAAAGGGCATATACAAAATACACTCCTACATGGCCAAGGAGTTTCATGCCCCAGAGGCAGGAGCAAAGGGATCTTGTGGCAAAAATGAAGCTGATTCCCAACAGGGAGGTCATCGAAGGCAAGAAAATGGTATTCCTCGACGACAGTATTGTCCGGGGTACTCAGCTGAAGGACAATACAATTGATCTCAGAAAATCGGGCGCCGTGAAAGTGCATATGCGCATTGCCTGTCCGCCTCTCCTTTTTCCCTGCGAATTTCTGAATTTCTCACAGTCGCGGACTCCGATGGAGCTTGCCGGAAGAAAGGCAATTTACCTTCTCGAGGGCGAAACAACCGACCTTAAGGAATATTCCGATCCCGACTCGGAAAAGTACGCTAAAATGATCGATAAGATTGCTGAAATGCTCGATCTCGACAGCCTTATGTACCAGAGGCTCGACGACCTTGTCAGGGCTATCGGACTGCCCAAGGAAAAGCTCTGTACGCATTGCTGGGACGGAAGCGGATATTTTTAGCGGTATGCGGTACGAGGTACGAGGTATGCGTTGAAGTTCACGCCTTTACCCCTTTACGCCTTTACGCCTTTACGCCTTTACGCCTTTACGCCTTTCTTCACCCCATTCTTTCCCTGATCAGCTTCTCAGTCTCCGGTTCTTTAAGTTTCTTTTTCGTTTCTTTGTATCCGATGTTATAAACCTCGATTGCTTTCTCGGGATCAAGGATCTTGTATTTCCTGAGTTCTTCGGGAGCTATAAAGATATCAAATTTGGAGGCTTTGAGTTCGACTTCCTTGGTCATGTTCAGGATGAAGCTGCGCTCGGCGATCTGAACCATGCTGGTGACAGTCTTTTCATAACCGGCCGGATTGACGAAGGAGCCTATGATAAAACTGCAGTTATCCTCAATGGGTCTTACCGGAAGATTGTCCATAACTCCCCCGTCGACATAATGTATATCGTCAATAATAACCGGCTTGAAGAGAACCGGGATGCTTGCCGAAGCAATCACTGGTCTGAGAAGCTCTCCTTCACAAAAATACCTGGCCCGGCCGTTGTTAAGGTCGGTGGCGGTCACAAAAAGCGGCATGGACAGATCCTCGAATGTTGAGGCTTTAAGGTTTTCCTGTAGAATACGTTCAATGCCGGAAATCTGAAGCAGGCCTTCGCGAGGGACCGTCGGCCTTACGTAGTGAAGCATGCTCGATGAATTCATGATCTGGAGGATCTCTTCCGGCCTGTGACCATCGGCATAGAGCACTCCTACCAGAGCTCCCGCACTGGTTCCCGAAACAACATCGGGAAAGATCCCTGCATCATTGAGAGCCTGGAGAACACCGAGATGTGCAAATCCCCTTGCCCCGCCCCCGCTTAGAACAACTCCTGTCCTGTATTTCTTCTTCTCCATTTATCAGCTGTGATAGTATAGTAAGAGGCAATGCAAATATAATCAATGATAATTTAGTGCCGGCATAATCCGGCGTATTTGCGATTATTCATTAATTTTGAATGCACACTAATTTAATACAATACATCTATGCAGTTTCTTCTTGTTGCCTATGACGGAACCGATCAGGGTGCCCTTGAAAGAAGAATGAAAGTACGTCAGGAACATCTCGAAAAGATAGCCCTGCTGAAGAAGAAGGGAAATTTCCTCCTGGGAGGTGCTATCCTCGACGACAACCAGACAATGATCGGGTCGATGATAGTTTATGAATTCCCCGACCGGAAAGCTCTTGACGAAAGCCTCCTTGATGAACCTTATATAACAAAGGGCGTATGGAAGAAGGTCGATATCAGACCTTACCGTCTGGCCCATATTGAGATCTGACCCAAGAATTAACTCATTAAAATACAGAAAATGAAGAAAATCCACATCTTCCAGACAATCTTAATCATGATGGCAATGATCATTTCCGTCTCATGTAAACCAAAGGAACCAACCGACCTGGCAAAAGCAAGCATCATTCCCAAACCTGTTACGGTGAGTGCGACAGGTGAAGCTTTTACCCTGAATTCAAAAACCGCAATCTTTGTTGACGCCGGATCAGATGAACTCACCAGAACCGGCCAATACCTGGCCGACAAACTGAATGCTTCAACCGGTCTTACAATTGTCGTGAATGAAGCCCAGACCGAACCGGGGAAGGGCAGCATTTTCCTTACTTTATCAGGGGCCGACCAGAGCCTTGGGGAGGAAGGATATCTTCTTACTGTTACAAAGCAGCAGGTGAAGCTGTCAGCTGCAAATCCGGCCGGACTCTTCATGGGAGTCCAGACCATCAGGCAGATAACGGCCAGGGATTCGGTTTCCGGAAAACCGGGTCCGTTCAGGATTGCGACCGGAACCATAACCGACCATCCTGATTACTCCTACAGGGGTATGATGCTCGATGTTTCCCGTCATTTTTTCGGTGTGGAGGACGTCAAACAGGTGATCGAATACCTGGCTTTCTACAAGATCAATATGTTTCATATGCATCTTTCCGACGACCAGGGCTGGCGTATCGAGATCAAATCGTGGCCCAATCTTACTGCTCATGGCGGAAGTACCCAGGTGGGCGGAGGCCAGGGCGGTTTCTACACTCAGGAGCAATATTCCGATATAGTTAAATTTGCAGCCGACCGCTATATAACTGTTGTTCCGGAGATCGATATGCCAGGACACACAAATGCTGCGCTTTCTTCCTATCCCGAACTTAACTGTAACGGAAAGGCTCCGGATCTTTATACCGGAACTGATGTTGGATTCAGTTCCCTCTGTACCAAAAAGGAGATAACCTATACATTCATTGATGATGTCGTAAGGGAAATTTCAGCATTGACACCCGGTCCGTTCTTTCATATAGGAGGCGATGAGTCACATGCAACAAAGGTGGAGGATTACATTCCTTTCATTAACAGGGTTCAGGATATTGTGGCCAAGTACGGAAAGCGGGTTATAGGCTGGGACGAGATAGCCCTTTCGACGCTGAAGCCTAATTCAGTTGCACAATGCTGGGCAAGCGAGGAGAATGCAATAAAAGCAATTGCTCAGGGTGCAAAAATCCTGATGTCTCCGGCTAAAAAAGCATATATCGACATGCAGTATGATAAGTCAACACCTCTGGGCCTTCATTGGGCAGCTTATATTGAGGTCGACGACGGCTACAACTGGGATCCGGCAAGCTACATTCCGGGCGTGGGGAAGGAAAATATAATCGGCGTCGAAGCCCCAATGTGGACCGAAACCATTACAAAGCTCGATGATATTGAATATATGATGTTCCCGAGGCTACCCGGTATAGCTGAAATAGGATGGACCCCAGTCTCAATGAGAAACTGGGATGAATACAAATTCCGCCTTGCACAACATGCGAAGTTTTTCGAGGAAATGGATATTAATTATTATAAATCACCCAGGGTACCATGGTAAGAACCAAAATGAACTCCAGAAAATGCGTGACAATAATCCTGGCCGGACTACTGACCATTAATCTCCTTGCGCAGCCGAAGGTCCTGAAACTCTGGCCCGACGGAATTCCCGGATCTAAAAATGATCCGGCCTATGTAGAAAACATAGTTACCACCGACGGCAGGGTTACACGTGCCACCAATGTGGTCACTCCCGATCTTACTATTTTTCTCCCTGATCCTGCCAAAGCCAACGGTGCTGCTGTTTTGATATGTCCCGGAGGCGGATACGGAACCCTTGCCTTTGATCACGAGGGTAACGCGATTGCAAAGTGGCTTAATGAGAACGGGATAGCCGGGATCATTCTTAAATACAGGCTCCCGTCCGACAGGATCATGACCGATAAAACTATTGGTCCCATTCAGGATGCGCAGGAAGCCATGAGAGTTATTCGCAGGAACGCTGCGGAATGGAAGATCGATCCTGAAAAAGTCGGCGTGATCGGATTCTCGGCCGGAGGACATCTTGCATCCACAATCTCGACTCACTATGCCGACAAAGTGTACGATGTGAAAGACAATGTGAGCGCCAGGCCTGATTTCTCACTGCTGATCTACCCTGTTATTACAATGGATACCACTTTTACCCACAGGGGAACAAGGAACAACCTGATCGGCCTGGATCCGACTGAAAAGAATGTGTTCCGTTTTTCAAATGAGAAGCAGATAACCGCAGACACACCTCCTGCATTCCTTGTCCACTCCTCTGACGATAACGCTGTTCCGGTTAAAAACAGCATTAATTACTACATGGGTTTGCAGAAGAACAAAATTCCAACGGAGCTCCACATATTTCAGAAAGGCGGACACGGATATGGACTTTCTCCCAACGGAGGTACACAATCCTCATGGCCGGATCTGTGTATCAGGTGGCTTAAGGCTATGGGGCTTATATAGTTAGTTATTAAATATCCAAGGTTATGTTCCGGATTATTTTCCCCCTGGTTGCAGGGATGTCACTTATTTTAGCGTCATGCAAGGATAAATTTTCAGAACCTGCAAGGGAGACAATTTTCCTGGACGGAACATGGCGGTTTGCCATGGATACGTCAGGAACAGGTATTGACAATCAATGGTTTGCTTCGAAACTGGAGGATTCCGTAACCCTGCCGGGCACAATGGATGAGAACAGGAAGGGTATAGTCAACCAGGATACCGGAGAAACGATGAGGCTCTCCCGTGAATTCATGTATTCGGGGATGGCATGGTATCAGAAAGATATCGAGATTCCTGAAAAATGGAATGGTCTTAACATCAGGCTGATCATGGAGCGGACAAAACCAACCAGTGTGTGGGTCGATTCTGCTCCTGCCGGAGAAAACAGCGATATTCTAACACAGCAGGTTTATGATTTATCAGATCTGCTGACACCCGGCTTACATACAATCACAATTCTCGTGAACAATGGGAGAGGATCGGTTCCGGGGGGAATCACCGGTTCACATGCCTGGACGGAGCATACACAGACAAACTGGAACGGGATCATCGGAAGATTCTGTCTTGAAGCAAGTAACAAGTCGTACATCACAGAACTTAAGACCTTTCCAGACCCTGAAGCAAAAAAAGTTCTTACCAGGCTTATTGTTTTCAGCGCTTCAGAAGCCGAAGAAACAGCATCTGTTGTAATGAAGGCCGCTTCGTGGAATACGGAACGGCCGGTCCGTGCAAAAAAGAAATCCTTCACCGTTACTCTTAAACCCGGTGAAAATGAAATTGAGCTCAGCTACAACCTGGGAGACGAAATTCAACTATGGAGTGAGTTTGAGCCGGCTTTGTATAAGCTTGAAGTGGTTCTGAAAGGAGACCGGACCCTCGATGCCGTTACAACGGATTTCGGGATGCGCCGATTTTCAACCAGCGGGACTCAGTTTACAATAAACGGTTTAAAGACTTTTCTAAGGGGCAAACACGATGCATGCGTATTCCCGCTGACAGGCCATCCGCCGATGGATGTCGAAAGCTGGAGGGATGTCTTCAGAACAGCTAAATCGTACAACATTAATTTCTACAGGTTCCATTCATGGACTCCTCCGGAAGCAGCTTTCCTGGCCGCTGATATCGAAGGCATCTATATGCAGCCCGAGCTGTCTTTCTGGGGCAGCTTCAGCCGGGACAGAAACACAGATCTGAATGACTATCTCCTGAAACAGGGAGAAAAAATTCTTGAAACATACGGCAATCATGCCTCTTTCGTGATGTTTGCCCTTGGAAATGAACTTTCGGGCGACCAGACCGTCATGAATGATTTTCTTAATCACTTCAGGTCTCTCGACAACCGTCCTCTTATGTCTTATGGAACAAATAATTACCTTGGCTACAGAGGTCAGGTTCAGGGTGAGGATTTTTTCGCGGGTTGCAGGGTAGGCCCGGATACTGACGATTCATACAAGACACACATACGTGCTTCATTTTCATTCGCCGATGCCTTTGACGGAGGTTATATAAATGGCAGATACCCTTCAACGAATCTCGATTATTCAGGTGCAATTGCCAATTGCACGGTACCGGCCCTTGGCACTGAGGTTGGTCAGTATCAGATCTATCCCGATTACAACGAGATAAAAAAATACACCGGAGTACTTAAGCCCTGGAATCTCGAAATCTTCAGGAAGCGTCTGGAGGAAAATAATCTCAGCGGCCAGGCACATGATTTCTTCAGGGCCTCTGGTGCATCAAGCGTAATCTGCTACAGGGCCGATATTGAAATGGCAATGAGAACACCCGGCTTTGGAGGATTTCATCTTCTTGACCTACAGGATTTTCCTGGTCAGGGAACAGCGCTCATCGGGATCCTCGATGCCTTTATGGACAGCAAAGGGTTAATCACTCCGGAAGAATTCAGCCAAAGCTGCAACAAGGTTGTTCCCCTGCTTATTGTTGAAAAATTCTGCTGGACCAGCAATGAAACACTGACGGCAGATATCAAGGTTGCGAATTATTCAAGATGGAATCTTCTGGATCAGGAAGTGCTGTGGGATATAAAAAATTCAGCCGGAGAAAAAATTGCTGAAGGCAGTAAGACGATGGAAATCGCACAGGGTGGTTTATCTGAACTTATTTCGGTCAGTGCCGGTCTGGCAGGTATCACAAAAGCTGAGAAAGTAACCTTATCAATAAATCTCAGCGGTACTCCGTACAAAAACTCCTATTCGCTTTGGATTTATCCTGCTGATGCCGATACTCAGATTCCTTCGGATATAATTATTGCTGAAAAGCTTGACGCAAAATTACTTCAGGATTTATCGTCGGGAGCAAAAGTGTTGTTTTTCCCTGACCACAAAGCCTTCATGGAGCAATCGGTGGGAGGGCTGTACATTCCAGACTACTGGAATTACAGGATGTTCAAATCCATTTCTGAAAACAACCTTAAGCCGGTCTCTCCAGGAACGATGTCGATCCTTACAGATCCCGATCTGCCCTTGTTCAGTGATTTTCCAACCGAATTCCATACAAACTGGCAATGGTGGCCGATTGTAAAAAACAGCAGGCCGTTTATTCTTGATAATGCGCCGAAGGATTATAAGCCCCTCGTGCAGGTTGTAGATAATTTTGAAAGAAACCATAAGCTCGGTCTTATCTTTGAATTTGCTGTCGGGAAGGGGAAGTTGCTTGTTTGCATGTCGGATCTGCGATCGGTTCAGGATAAGCCTGAAGCTCGTCAGCTTTACAGCAGCATCCTGAAATATATGTCATCAGGCAATTTCAACCCGTCACAAAATCTCAGTGCCGAAGAACTCAAAACACTGTTCAGTTCAACGGTTCAATCAAGGAAGATTACGGGTGTCGGGAACATTTCATATTGATCAGTTGCTAACTGGAAACACTGCCATAGGAAGGATTTGTGGCTGTGCTAGTTTTCTGCCGTACCAAAAATGTAGATTAATTTTCCAGACACCTGGGGTGTCAGCTTCCAGTAGCCCGGGTCTCACCCCGGGAAAAGGTCACCATACACAATGGGCAACCCTGGAAGGGTTGACTTCCAACTTTTTAATGAAGCCTGAAGGCCACCCCTCCGGGGTCGGAATGGTATTATTGCCCCTACCCCGGGCGAAACCGGGGCTACTGGAAGGCCAGCCCTCAAGGCTGGAGAACCCAATTTCAAACAAGAAAAATCCAATAAAAACAAGATATTTGTTAATTATCTTCTTCAATCTATAGAAACCGATCAAAACAGGAAATGACCAAATGTGCCATATTTGCAATATCTTTGCATCATTAATTGAATACAGCCTTAAGCAGGCTGCCAAATGTTGTTATGGAATTATTGATTATTTCACTTCTTATTCTTCTCAACGGAGTATTTTCGTTGTCGGAGATCGCAATCATTTCAAGCAGCAAATCGAGGCTTGAACAGATGAAAAGCGAAGGCAGGAAAGGTGCGTCGACCGCCTTGAAACTTCTTGGGAATTCGGAAAATTTTCTGTCTTCCATCCAGGTGGGGATTACATTGATCGGGATTGTAACCGGTGTGTACGGAGGAGTAAACATTGCCGATGATATCGCCCCTTTTTTCCGGAAGTTTGAAATCACCTATAATTCTGCTCAGGAGATCTCACTTGTGCTTACCGTTATCGTAATAACTTATTTTTCGATAGTGATAGGTGAGCTGGTTCCCAAAACAATCGCCCTTAGCAATCCCGAAAAGATAGCCTCAAGGGTTGCCCCTTTCGTAAATTTTTTCAGCATACTCTTTTTTCCGGTAGTCAGGTTCCTTTCATATTCCACTACATTGATAAACAGGTTGCTTGGAATCCGGAAGCATCCCAGGCACCTGACCGAAAAGGAGATCAGACAAATACTGAAAAGTGCCTCGATCGATGGTGTTATAGGAAAAGGCCAGGATATGATCCATCAGAGAGTTTTCTACTTTTCAGACAAGAATGCCAAGCACCTGATGACTCACAGGATGGATATTGAGTGGATAGATCTCAATCTGCCCTCAGAAACCCTGAAGAACGCCATACTGAATTCCAGGCACAGCAGACTGGTCTGCTGCCGTGAAAACCTCGACAATTTTCAGGGTATCCTTTATGTGAAAGACTATCTTGCAGCCCGCACTCCTGAAAATGAACCAGTGCTACAGAAGCTGATGGTTCAGCCTCCGTTTGTCCCGGAGAGCGCCGAGGCCCTGAAAGTGCTCGACAGGTTCAAAAATGACAAAATAGACTGTTGCGTCGTGGTTAATGAATACGGGACTCTCGAAGGCATCATTACCCTTCATGATATCCTTGAAAACCTGATAGGAGAGATCCCTGACGATTATGAGCAGCAAGAACCGGATATATTTGTCCGCGACGACAAATCATTTCTGATCAGCGGAGATGCTCCTGTTGAGATACTCGACGGAGTGTTTGAAAACTACATAACCGACCTTGAGAATGTGGAATACGCCACTGTAGCCGGATTTGTGCTTGATCATATCGACAAGGTTCCGCAGGTGGGTGACAAATTTACATTCAAAAAATACGTTATCGAAATCATCGATATCGACGGAAACAGGATAGACAAGATTCTTGTAAGGGAAGAGAAGGAATTAACCTGACGGGAACGCTTATTCCTTATATGTTTCCAGCTCCGGATACTGGGAAGAAGGTTTGGATATCCTTGTATTTTCAAAAGTGAGATTCTGCAGCTTCGGGCTCCATGTTTTCCTGACCATGTTCCATACATCCCTGTCGTTGTATAGTGAAAAAGAATTTTTCACACTCATCTTTCCGTTGACCTCCGACCATTCGTAGTTATCTCCGTAACGAATGCCCGTCCCGTTGTAAAGAAACAGGCACTTGTCGGCCGTGACTGTATGATTCTGAGAGCTGAATCCAAGCTCCAGTCCCTGACCACAATTGATGAACATACAGTCGGTGAAGATGTGTTCCTTTTCTACGGTACCTGCGCTGGAGAGTGCGGCTCCTTCATGAAAACAGGCTTCAAACCTGCAGTTGGTGACAGTGATCGTGCCTCCTTCCTCCATGCCGGAATCGAGCCCGTCATCCTTCGCGAACATGAAGAGGGTGTTCTCTATTACCGCATCTGTCGCATTCAGATAAAGAGCATCGTTGTCTTCGTCGGCGTACACATATTTATCGTCGGGGAAATCGGTGAATACCGAATTGCTCAGATAAAGCTGTGAATTGTTGATCTGGCCTCCTGTCTGGACTCTTTGTACAAGGATGTTATCAAGCAGCAGTGTTGAATTCTGAGGATAGAAGACCTGTCCCACATGATCGGTGATGAAGCACTGGTACAGATCAAGGGTGCTGTTTTCGGTGTAGAAAAGCGCCTGCCGGCCTGAATGGCCCCAGTTGTAACCTTCGGAATCGTGGAATCCGCTGCGGGAAAATATCGTGTATTCGGCCCTGATTGTACCTTCAGAGCTCCGGGATATAAAACCTCCCCAGTAACTTTCCTTGCTGTCCGATGTCAGGTAAACCGGATTATCCGGAGTACCTGCAAAAATAACAGGCCCGTCCACATTGATATCGATGCCTTCACCGATAATGATCAGAACGCCTTCATGAACAACCAGCGAACCGCCTCCGGCTATTTCAAGATTACCTGTAACCCTTACGACGCTGTTGGCCGGTATCTCAACCGGTGAATCAATTATTCCGGTCAGTTCGATTGAGGTTCCTGCAGCTTCTGACAAAGTAACTGTCAAAGTCCTGCCCCCGATCCTGAAATCAACATTCCCGTCGATTGATGATGAAGCCACGTAAACAGAGCCGGTACCCATCTTTATGTTGAAATCATCCCCGGTTTCGAGGCATTTCCCCTCGCACCAGATCTCCCTGAGAGCTCCCGATTCCCTGATGAAAAAGATAAAGGGCAGCCCAATATCGCCGGAGAAGTGCCGGGGATAAAATACCTCGATGTTCTCCGTGCCTATCAGAACCGGCACAAAAGGCGCAGGTATCCATTCCCTGATACCCCATTCGGAGTTCTCCCTTTCAGGGGTCTTAGTCGTGAAAAGAAATGTATCTGCAGGTTTCTGGCGATCGGTGTAAATCACGACAATTTCATAAAAACCTGTCTCTTTGAACTCTACGAAGCATCCTGTGGCTAGATTTATTTCCTTGCCGTTAAGGAAAACCCTCGAGACTAAATTACTGTCGTTCACAATGGCGAACGGCAGGTAGTAATCGTGTTTTGTCTCAAGATCCTTAAGGCTTATGCATCCGTCGGGAAGTTCTGCCGGAGGATCATCCTTTTCGGAACATCCGGCAAGCAGGAAGAGTGGCAGAAGCAATATGATCAGAAATTCCGCTTTCATTTATTCATGCCTTTCTGCTTTCTGATCTCTCCCGCTATCCATTCCCTCCTGTCCTTTGTCATCTGCCTTTTCTCTTCAAGATTGGCGGCAAAGAGAGCGTAACTGGTTTCCGCCTCATCATAAACCGACTGTCCGATTATTGAATCTACATCGTAAAAAGGTCCGATGTGATCGCGTGTATAATCGAAGACACGGTCAATTACTGAAGCATCTATCTTTTCAATAACGTTTTGGAGCGTTTCAAGGTATTTACCGTATAGAAAATCATCTGAGGCAATCTTATAATCAAGGTCATCTTCGATTGAAAATA
>JAFGXK010000155.1 GCA_016936695.1 Bacteroidales bacterium
CTCAGAACAAAAATATGCGTTAGTGCGGTAAAACCGAATTTTAAGATTTTTCTACTACACATATTCAGTGTGTTATAAAATAAAACCCCACTAATTTCACGAGACGTCACAAGTCAGGACATCCCTCAATCTGGATTCTCCGTCCTTGCTATATTTGGCAGATAAGGTTATCATATTTATAGTTGTAACTAATTGCAAAAGAGAACCTGTACATGAAGGGTTCATTCAGATTTTGTAACTTTGAGTCAAAATAGAGTTTATGGCAACAAAAGAGATAAAGGAAAAGATATACAAAGTCCTTGATAATATGCCAGATGATGTATTGGAGGATGTTTTTAAGTATCTTAAGTCATTGACTAACAAATTAAAAGACGATATTCTTTTATCACAATATCTTGGACGAATCCTGGAGGAAGATAAAAACTTACTTGAACGATTAGCTCAATGATCACAATTGATAACGCTATCACAATTCAAAACATATTAATACAGAAATTTGGTGTTACTTCCGGAGTCAGAGACCGAAATTTATTGGAATCAGCACTTTTAAGACCATATCAAACTTTTGATAAAAAGGAATTATACAAAACTTCAATAGAGAAAGCCGCCGCTCTTTTTGAAAGTCTAATCACTAATCATCCATTCCTGGATGGTAATAAAAGGTTTGGATATGTAGCAATGAGGTTATTATTGTTGGATTCTGACATTGATATCATTGCTACAGAAGATGAAAAATATGAATTTGTAATCTCGATAGCTATTGGAAATTTCAAGTTCCCTGAAATATGCAGCTGGATAAACAGACATCAATTTAAGTAAAGCAACTCGAAGCGCATACCTCAAACCGCATTTATACTTACAAAAATAGTTGTGCAACTAACATTTAAGTCGTAAATTGGTGGGATTCTGACTAACCAACTTATCTGACAATGAAATACATGTTTTTACTGATTGCGGCTTTGCTTCTGTGCACATGCAAGGGCAGGCAGGATTCTCCGGTTACCACAATAGACGTTCTGTCACCGGCCGGGACAGAAATAAAAAACCTGTCTGAAATTGCATCCGATATCCGGTACATCCCGCTCGAAACAAATCCGGATGCCTTAATGGTCTTCATCAGATCCCTTAAGACATCCTCAGACAGATTTTATTTAAACGCCGTCAGGGAAATCCTTTGTTTTGAAAATCAGGTAAATTCCTATATAAGCTTAATCCTCAGGGGAGGGGGCCAGGTGAATACACATATATCGCTGATTATGATGTCAAGTCTGAAAAAAACCTCATGACAGTTTTGACAAGGGGGGAACTTTATTTTTATACCGAAACCGACACAGGATTTCTTATGTCTAAACATCATGTTCTTGGTACTCAGCCACAGTATGTTGATTTCTTGCCGGAGCAGGACAATATTCTGCTTTCATTTACAGCATCAACTGGTGAGAATGATTACCAGTGTGTCGGAATAAATCCTGACGGAGATACTCTTTTTAAAAGGCCCAACTTTTACAAATTCATACGAAACTCAAAAGTTGTTATGGCATTCAATTTTGATAATATTATTTATAATGATAATGAAGAAATCAAGTTGAAAGGATTTCTCAGCGATACTGTTTTTACTATCAGCGATGATTACAGTTTTGTTCCCTATGTGATCCTGAATACCGGAGGTAAATCTATGACGGCGGATTTTCTCTCAAATGTTCCTCCGTCCGTGATGACATCAGGTACAGGCGAGTTCCTTCAGGTTTCGGAAATTCTTGAAGTTGAAAGATTTCTGTTCTGCAAGTACTCTTATCAACAGGTTACCAGTTGGATAGTATATGATAAGGACACCGGGCAGCTACATCAGTTTAATGGCAAGGACCTGTTGAAGGATGATATTTCGGGAGGGCTTAACATTGAACCCCGGTTTTCATGTGACGGTTTAATTTATTCCTGGACGGATGCCCTCAAATTCAAGACATATATTTCGGGTGATGAATTTCGTGAAACCAAAGTACTAAATCCAGACAGGAAGGCAGAGCTTCAGAAACTTGCAGAGTCACTGGAGGAAGATGATAACCATCTGCTGATTGCTATAACTCCCAAAAAATAATCCCGGAGCCATGGTAAG
Organism: Bacteroidales bacterium; assembly: GCA_016936695.1. Taxonomy (GTDB): domain Bacteria; phylum Bacteroidota; class Bacteroidia; order Bacteroidales; family VadinHA17; genus LD21. The sequence goes on from JAFGXK010000155.1 coordinate 2,114, forward strand.
ACAGTCGGGTGCTCCGAAAACAGGGTATGTAAATCTGCATTAGGAATGCAAATTTGCATAAAGCAGGCATTCAGTCAATGATTATCTTTGCCGTATGGCAGCAACTCTTAACAGCATTGCAGTAAAACTTCTTTCTATCCCCATCCATTTTTACCGGTACGCCATATCGCCGTTTCTGAGGCCGTCGTGCCGTCATGTGCCTTCGTGTTCGCAGTATGCACTTGATGCCTTGCGCATACACGGACCGGTATGGGGGTTTCTCATGGCGACAGGAAGGATTCTGAGGTGCAGGCCAGGGGGGACTCATGGATACGATCCAGTGCCCAGGTTCAGGTTTAAAAAATACGGGCTCTTAACACATTATAAAAAATGCAACCGTCTGAAGCACTGATTGTTCAGACCGCACTACCGGGGGACAACCCACCCCTACCCCTCCGAGGAGGGGATCCGTTTTATTTAGACAGCACTACCGGGGGACAACCCACCCCTACCCCTCCGAGGAGGGAATCCGTTTTGTTCAGACCGCACGACCGCAAGACTGCACGACCGCACGACTCTCAGAAGTTCAGATCTTCCCTTAACTGCTGGTATCCGGTCCTGCTGACCGGCAGCTTGTCGCCCGACTGAAGTATGGCAATATGGTTGTCTTTTCCGTAAGGTTCAATCCGCTTTATTTCCTCAACTCTTACTATATATGACCGGTGGATCCTTACGAAATCCGATTTTGGGAGGTTGTCCTCATAGAATTTCATGGTTTGCTGCTTGAGCGCCTTCCCGTTTACATGGTGGATCATCACATAATCATCCTGAGCTTCGACGAATTTGATCTGATCAACAGGTATCAGGTTTATGGCGTTTCCTTTACGTACGACCACTCTGCTGACAGGAGCTGAATTCTCGGGCTGTTGCTGAAGGAGCTCACTGGCCGGTTTCTTGTTTCCTGCTCCGCTCTGTATCTTGTCGGTGGCTTTTTTTACGGCTTCAAGGAATCTTCTTTTCTGGAAGGGCTTCAGCAGATAGTCGACAGCGTTTAGTTCAAAAGCTCTTATTGCAAACTGGTCATAGGCTGTGGTGAAGATGATTTCCGGCTTTTCGGTCATCACCTCCACCAGTTCGATGCCTGTAAGCCGCGGCATCTGGATGTCGAGGAAGACAAGGTCGGGTTTCAGTGTCGAGATTGTTTTGAGGCCGCTGAAGCCGTCGGCGCATTCGGCAATCACATCTATATAATCAAGTTCTTTGAGATAATGCTTAATAATATCCCTTGCCGGGGCTTCATCTTCGATAATGACGGTACGAATCTTTTCCATATGCAATTCCATATTCAATAACAAATCTATTCTATTTCCCCGGAATCACATAATTGCCGGTATAAAAAGATTAACAGTGTAAATGCCGTTTTCCTTTGTTGTTTTCAGCGAGGCTTGTTTTGAATAAACCAGGTCGAGCCTTCTCGACACGTTTATCAGTCCGGTTCCTGTGCCTTTTGACGGTGTGGTGGCCGGGTCGTAATTATTGCTTATCACGATTTCAAGGAATCCGTTATTGCATTTCACATTTGTTCTTATGTTCACGCATTCGGTGCTTTCATACACGCCGTGCTTGATGGCATTTTCGTAAAGCGGCTGGAGGATCATCACGGGCATCTTTATATCAAGGCAGTGTTCTTCAATGTTTTCCTCGGTTGATAGTCTGTCTCCAAATCTGACCTTCTCGATTTCAAGGTAGAGTCTCAGGTTTTCGAGTTCACTCCTGAGTGAGACGGGCTGTTCGTCTTTTTTTGAAAGGGCGTACCTCATGAAGTCGGATAGCTTAATAACCATATCTCTTGCCTTGTCGGGATTGGTTATTGTAAGGGAACTGACAGAGTTCAGGCTGTTAAAGAGGAAATGCGGATTAATCTGCGATCTCAGCATTTTCAGTTCTGTCTCTTTCACCAGGCTTTCCAGTTTTGCTTCACGGGCTTTTTTCTCAGAAAGGTTCTGAAGGCTTTCGAAGAGGTAATAAACGAGGATTATAATACCGAATATGAATACTCCTGTTCCTATCCTGTAAGGGAAAGTTGCGTCCCAGTACGCCAGGTAATCGTTCCCCCTGGGAAGTATGACGGTAATGAGATATTTGTTGATAAGGATCCAGAGTGTCACCGACATCACGCCGCTCAGAATGAAGTTGCCGATCACCTGCATGTTTTTACTGCCGCTGGCGTTGAAGAATTTGAAGGGGTACCAGAGCGACAGGCCTATTCCGGCGTAGATTACAAGGGAAACAATGCCGTCGGGGATGGCCACTCTGGTGAAGCTTCCATAGGCAAAATAATAAAGCAGCAGCTGGCCGGCTGTTATTAACAGCCAGGCCAGCCACCATATTACAAATCTTGTCCGGTTATTTAAAACAGGATGCTTCATTCAGTGTCGGTTTTTTAATAGCTTTTTACCTCGCCTCCGCCGAATACTACGGCGCCTTTGATTACCAGGTGTTTGGCCGGGTCGACTGTCCTTCCCGGTCTCAGTTTGCGCGAATCGCTGAAACCGCCGAGAACGGGGGTAACTTCGATTGTGACATGCCAGTCGTCTGGTACGATCAACGTAGCCCCTCCGAATACGCAGGCGATTTCGAGTTCTGAAACGCCCGGTGCAAGAGCGGCTCTTGTCAGGTCGAGTTCAAGTCCGCCGAACACGGCGGTTATTTTTCCTCCCCTGAAATTCTGTGAAACGATCTGTCTTTCACCGCCGCTGAACACCGAGACATAATCGACGAAATCATCGCCCGATGTGCCTTTCTGGCCTGTAATGGAGTGGCTCCAGCTGCCCCGGCGTGATACTATGAAAATGATCCCCACTATTATGAAAATTGACGGCCAGAACATATTATACATATGGAATGTCTCCCTGAATATCAGGGGGATCATGAAAAAGCCTCCGACAGCCATTACAATAATCCCGGCTGTTTTCTCGGTGGCCCCCAGTGTCATCACCAGCCCTATTGTAACCAGGAGCATCGGCCAGCTGAATATTACATTATCGATGAAATCGGGAAAAAATCCCGTATTCCTGATCACAAGGAAAAGTCCGGCAAGGACCATAATTACACCTATGATTACCCTGTTGTTGAGGTTATGACGGTTTGGCTGCATCTGGGTGCCGCCTTCGTTAAGCTTGCCGCCGTCGTTCCTGAAGTCATCCATTGTTTCCATTTTGTTGCAGATTATAAAGTTATAATTGTTTTCGATTTCCTTTGATAAAAGATGAAATTATAAAGGCAATCCCGATAAGTATTATCAGTGATGGCCAGTAAATGGTCCTGACGAGTTCAGGGATCTGATAATCCCTGTTTTCAATAAAGAACCATGAGCCGATTGCTATCAGTACCAGGCCGCCTGTGAACTGGAGGTTCAGAAGAAGCAGGACACCGATAAAAACCAGTACGGTTTCCCAGGTGAAGTAATCCTTTACACTTCCCAGGTTAAGCAGGTCGTTGGTGGCTACCAGCATGGCGAGACCGAAAGTTATCAAAAACAGGCCGAAGCCTATTTGCGGATGAAGTTCCTTGTCTCTTTTTGGAAAATGATCCTTGTGTGTCATGGCGTTTAATTGTTTCTGAGTCAAAAATATATTTTATATAAAGCAGGTGCTACAGGAAATCGGTAAACTGCGGGAAATTACCGGCAGATGCTCTTAAAAGATGCCTGGTGTTACTTTTTTGTTCATAATTTTTTTAATTGGATAAGGATTTATATTTTTGCACACCAAATTTCACAAAGATGCTTCGTAATTTTACCATACCGGTCGGAGAGAGCAGGAGCGGGCATCATGTGTATGAATTTGTTATAGACAAAGCGTTTTTTGACCTGTTTGAGGAATCTGAGATTAAGGAAGGCAAACTTGAAGCAGTAATTGATGTTGATAGGGATTCAACGCATGCTGATATTGTGTTCAATATCAACGGTAAGGTAAGGATCAGTTGCGACAGGTGTCTGGGTGTGTTCGATCAACCGGTCAGCTGCAGTAGCCGGCTTCTTGTCAGGTACGGGAGTGTGAGAGATGACAGCGATCCTGATATAGTTATTCTTCCTCATGATGAAAACGAGCTGGATCTTAAGCAATATATCTATGAATTTATTCATCTTGCGCTTCCGATCCGGAGAACCCATCCCGACGATGCGGACGGGAACAGCACATGTGATCCCGTGATGCTTGGCAAGCTCAGGGAACATCTTGTAGATGATGAAGCAGGAGAAAATCCCGGATGGGAAGAATTAAAGAAATTAATGACTGACAATTAAAATAGATTAAAATGGCACATCCCAAACACAAACATTCGAAGACCAGGAGAGATAAGCGCAGGACTCATTA
>JAFGXK010000156.1 GCA_016936695.1 Bacteroidales bacterium
ACCAGCAACCAGCAACCAGCAGCCAGCAACCAGCAACCAACATATAATTTCCACAACTCATAACCATAAGTCCAATGCGTAATTGTTTAATTTCCATCCTTATTCTGCTGTCGTACAGTGCAGCAGCCCAGGTTTCCACACAGAAATACGGGGAACCTGTAACATTAACTACTCAACAGGACCATCAGAACATGATGGACCAACTTGGCATCACTGAATTGCGGCCAGGTCCCAGCGGCAATGAATCAGCCCCGAACCATGCAAATTATGATGAGTCGAAAGCTGATCCCTATCCGGTTCTCCCGGAAATTCTGACACTGAAGAACGGCAGGAAAGTCACCTCGACGGAGCAATGGTGGAAGCAGAGAAGGCCTGAGATCGTTGAGGATTTTGAACGCGAGGTGTATGGCAGGATGCCTGAGCTTACACCTCCCGTCACCTGGAAGGTTCAGATTCAGGAGAGGGAGTATGTGGGTATGACGCCTGTTATTGCAAAACAGCTTGTCGGGCATGTCGACAATTCGGAATATCCGCTTATCAATGTGGATATAAAAATGACTCTTGTAACTCCTGCCAATGCTGAAGGACCGGTACCGGTTCTTATGATGTTTGGTTTTGCCTCGCTTCCTGCACCTGTCCAGCCCAATCCCAACGACCTTGCGAAGCTTAATGAGGCGATGAGGGAACTGCTTGGACGGGATCCTGAAATAAAGGCGATACTGGATAAATATCCAGCATACACCCCAATGGTTCGTGCAACGCCCATGTTTGGAGGCTTTGGAGCTCCGGGCGCCGAGATCCCGTCAACCCACCAGCTGCTTGCAGCCGGCTGGGGCTATGCCATGATTGATCCATCGAGTATCCAGGCCGACAATGGTGCCGGTCTGACACGCGGGATAATCGGTCTGGTTAACAAAGGCCAGCCAAGGAAGCCTGACGACTGGGGTTCTCTTCGGGCATGGGCATGGGGTGCTGCCAGGGGGTTCGATTACCTGGAAACGGATCCCGCAGTGGATTCAAAACGGGTGGGAATAGAAGGAGTCTCGCGTTATGGAAAAGCTGCACTGGTGACAATGGCTTTTGAGCCCCGCTTTGCAATGGTGCTGGTTGGTTCTTCAGGAAAAGGAGGAGCAACGCTTCACCGCAGGGTCTATGGTGAAGCCGTCGAAAGTCTGACTGCTTCCGGCGAATACCACTGGATGGCAGGGAATTATCTTAAATTCGGTGCAGAGAAGGGCAAATTTGGTTCTATGAATGCGAGTAATCTTCCGGTCGATTCGCACATGCTTCTGGCATTGTGTGCCCCCCGGCTTGTATTCGTCAGCTATGGCATACCCGAAAAGGGCGATGCCAAATGGCTCGACCAGAAGGGCAGCTATATGGCCACGGTTGCCGCAGGATCGGTTTACAAGCTCCTGGGAGCCCGCGACCTTGGAGTGTCGAAAGATTACATGAAGGAAGTGATGCCTCCCGTACTGACAGGATTGCTTGACGGAGACCTGGCGTGGCGTCAGCATGATGGCGGACATACCGACACGCCCAATATGACACATTTCATCAACTGGGCAAAGAGCAGGTTTAAATGACCTTTGTAAGAAAATTCCTGCTTGCATCCGTCATTCTGATCGGACAGTTAGTCGGAACAGGATGCGTTGATGATAAATTAGCGCTTAAATACATAGTCAAATGAGGTTTCCTGATTGAGATAAGAGATTTCCTTCACACAGGCGGATAAAGGTCTGAAATGTCAGCCTGCCAGGATCATTGCCGGATGGACTGCCGTTAAAAAATGCATCCGATTTGTTGTTTTTTTCAGGACTCCCTTAAAAAACTTGCATATGACTTGTTCAAAACAAGCTCGACAAACACGTCTATAAACATGTAAAACAATCAGATATGAATGCATAAAAATTCATAAAAGGTGTTAAAAAAAGTTAACGTATTTTTTACGCTAAGTTTGGATATTTAAAATATTTGTTTTAGCTTACAGGGAGCATTTTGATATGCCTTTTTAACCTGAAATCTTTTGCCGGACATCGAATTTGATAACCTCTAACCTAAAACGATCTGCCTATGACAAACGGACACCTTACCCATCTGAGATTCCTTACCCGATTCTTGTGATCTAACTGCAACCGATTGCAGATATTTAAGTAGTCAAATAACTAATTTAAAAGTTAACTGGAACCGTCGTGTTATTAGATTATCACGAGGGTTTTATGTGACCTAAAAATCAAAATTATTAACACATGAAAAAAACTAGTCCTTTTTTACTGTCAGGACCTGAATCCTGGCTTGTAAAACCAGGCAGAATTTTCAAATTCTGGGCTTTTCTGTTTTCCTTGGTTTTTTTCGGGTTATTTCGCTTTGACGCCGTTGCGCAGGATTCCTACACTCCTTTACTTGCAGGATCGTTTGCTATCGACGGAAATTCAGGAGGGCATGATGGTGCCGGCCTGATTTACAGCCAGAGGAGAATAACCGGAACGGTCAGGGATGAACTGGGCGATCCTTTGGTAGGAGCCACTGTCCAGGTCGTAGGTACCGTTACGGGTGCCCTGACCGATGCAGATGGAAGATTTACTCTTGATATCCCGAATGAAAATGCAATGGTGATGGTCTCATTCGTGGGATACATAACGCAGCAGGTAGCTGTTGCCGGAAAAACGACCATTGATGTTGTACTGAGCTCGACTCTCACCAGTATTGATGAAGTTGTAGTGGTCGGATATGGTACACAGAGACGTACCACAATGACCGGTTCGGTGAGTGTTGTTAAAGGAGATGAAGTCTCCAAGGTTCCGGTGTCGAACATAACCAATGCAATGGCCGGGAAACTGGCAGGTGTTCTCACCAGGCAGTCGGGCGGACAGCCCGGGGCAGACAATGCCGAGATATTTGTAAGGGGTGTTGCAACAACCGGTTCCGGAGCTCCGCTTGTAGTTATCGATGGTATTATCAGAAGCCGGTCGGAGTACAATGGCGGGCTGGGCAGGTATGTACTTGTAAGCAACCTTAACCAGCTCGATCCCTCGACGATAGAATCGGTAACAGTGCTAAAGGATGCTGCAGCTGTTGCTCCCTATGGAATGGCGGCAGCAAATGGTGTTATCCTTATTACAACAAAGAAAGGTCAGGAAGGGTTGCCAACCCTCACATTCAATACCTACTACGGAGTTCAGCAGCCGACTTACTATCCCGATCTTCTCAATGCCGTTGATTACATGAAGCTTCGTAATGAGGCAACTCTCAACGGGAATCCGGATGCCGTTCTTCCTTTCGACCCGGAAGTAATTAACAATTATGCTTCGCTCAATGCGTCTGATCCTGACAGATACCCTTCGAGCAACACGAGGGACCTCGTCAATCTGTCAATCCCGATACAGAAATATGATATTTCCATAAGCGGGGGATCGCAGAAGATGAAGTATTTTGCAGGAGCGGGTTATTACGGACAGAAAGGCCTCTTTGAGAAAGTCAACTACAACAGGTTCAACGTAAACCTTAACCTGGATGCCAATGTGACAAACACGACCAAGATGTCTCTCTCAATCATTGGATCGCATGAGCGTACAAACGACCTTGATGTTGCATCATCGGCATCCCAGCTTTTCAGGAACGGTTACAAGTTCATACCCACAGAGGCAATTTATTACTCCAACGGACTATGGGGGCAGTTTGCCGGTAACTCCCCGGTTGCTGTTCTGAAAGGGGATGGCTACGAACACGTAGATGCGAATACAATCATGACAGCCATCTCTGTGGAACAGCAGCTGTCGTTTATTAAAGGTTTGAGCATCAAGGGAACATTCAGCTACGACACCAAACTCGATTATCAGAAGGGATGGCATACACCTTTTTATTATTATGCAATCAACCTTAATGACACGCCATATTCATTTGCCCGGCAGATTTCCACCCAGGAGGGTGGTGTTCCGGCTTATACTTACCTGGCTCAGCAGGACTCAAGGCGCAGGAACTACACCTATCAGGGCTATATCAACTATGCCAGGGCATTCGGTCAGCATGAGGTGACGGGTCTTGTCGTGGCAGAGGCCAGGAACAATGATTATGATTATCTCTATGCGCGCAGGAATAATTTTGCAGTAGGCATTGATGAGCTGAGCCTCGGAAGTTCAAGCAAGAATGATTACGATAATGGCGGTTCATCATCCGTTGGCGCCCAGATGGGGTATGTCTACAGGGTAGGATGGAACTATGCCAACAAATATCTTGCAGAAGCATCAGGACGTTACGACGGCCACTATTATTTTGCCCCGGGCAAGAGATGGGGTTATTTCCCGGCTTTCTCTCTCGGATGGAGGATCTCGGAAGAGAGTTTCATGCAGGGACTGCAGTGGCTGGATAACCTTAAGCTGAGGGCATCATGGGGTAAATCAGGCAACCTTGCCGGAGGCCCTTATCAGTATCTTTCAGGTTATACACTTGCCGGAAACGGATATGCCTTCGGGTCTGGGACAATGGTTCAGGAAGCTTATGTAACTACTGAAAACAACCCGAATATAACCTGGGAGATATCTCAGAAGAGTGATGTGGGCTTTGAGGCATCCTTATGGGAGAGCCTTCTTCTTATTGAAGCTGACCTCTTCTATGAAAAGAGGAGCGGAATGCTTCTCAGCCCTGCAATCACTGTCCCGTATGAATATGGATTGAACCTTGCACAGGAGAATTCGGGAAAGATGGATAACTATGGTTTTGAACTGCAGTTGGGGACAAGACGGTCTTTGCAGAGTGGCCTCGATTTTAATGTTATGGCCAATCTCAGCATCGCCAAGAATAAAATGGTGGAAACATTCGAAACAGCGGCCACTTACGATAATCCCAACCGCCGGCGGACAGGACGGCCATACGGAACTGTCTTTGGATACCAGGCGCTCGGTCTATTCAGTTTGTCCGACGACAAGAACAGTGACGGTATCATAGATGCGGAGGATGGCTACAACATTGCCCAGTGGGGAACTCTTCATCCCGGTGACATCAAGTATGAGGATATTAGCGGACCGGAAGGCACACCCGACGGCAAGATCGACAGCAATGATGAAGTAGTAATAGGCTATCCGACTTATTATCCGCTTATGACTTTCGGGATCAATGCCAATGCTTCATACAAGGGTTTCGACGTCAGCCTGTTCTTCCAGGGATCCGGTATGACTTCCTATGCATTCAACGGCAACTTCCAGGTGATACCCTTTAACAACAACAACAGTAATGCTGCGTATGAATATTACAACAATCACTGGTCCAAGGATAACCCGGATGGAAAATACCCTATTGCCAATGCCAATCCGGTTGCCAACAACACCCAGGCCAGCACTTTCTGGCAGTGGAACACTTCCTACCTGAGGCTTAAGAATGCCCAGCTGGGGTACACGCTTCCCGCTTCGGTTATGCGGACTCTTAAGATCCAGAGCATAAGGGTTTATGTTGCAAGTCAGAATGCACTTACTTTCAGCAAGCTCAAATTTGTGGACCCGGAGGCTGTTACTGACGTTGGTTATCCCAATATGAGAACTTTCACCGTTGGTGCAAATGTAACCTTCTAACTGATTTAAAACTTATTGATATGATAAAATTTAATTTAATCAGGAACATTGCATTCATAGGCTTGATCCTTTTCAGTGTGGCCTCCTGCGATCAGGAGGATTACCTCGAAACCGTCGACAAATCGAGGCTTACTGATGCTACCATGTGGGCGAGCGAGGGCAATGCTGACATCTACCTGAATGACTGTTACAGTCAGTTGCCGGCCAAATCGAACCAGCCGGACAACCTAGATAATTTCACTGATGACAATGATGCCGGTTTCTATTATACATCGTATAACTGGAAGAAAGGCATCGTTGAGAAATCAGGCGGCGCAAATACATCCGTCTGGTTCGGGACCGGCGGCCCCGACCAGTACGAAGGATGGGGGACTCTTTATAATAAAGTCAGAAAGGTGAACAACTTCATTCTAAAAATAACTGAAAACAAGGCAAACTTTTCTGAAGACTGGTATAACCTTAGGATGGACGAGGCCCGTTTCCTCAGAGCTTATTTTTACAGCGAACAGTTCGTTAAGCTGGGAGGCCTTGTTATTCTTACTGCACCTCAGGACAGGCTCACCATGGAGGAGACTGAAATGCTTCTGCCAAGGAGTACTTTCGAGCAGACACTTAAGTTTATGGTCGATGAGCTGACGTCGATCATCGACAACGGGTACCTTCCGGTGAAATACAATAACGGGAATGCAAATGCAGGGCGTGCAACTCTCGGAGCCGCATCAATGATCAAGGGATGGGTCCAGCTTTTTGCAGCCAGCCCTGCCTATAATTCAGCCTCCCCGGCAGTACCCAACGAAGCCAGTAATAAGGACATGCAGAGTTTTGCCACCCCCGATCCGGCAAGATGGGCCGCTGCTGCTGCTACTTTCAAGCACTTCATCGACACTTATGGACACAAGGGTTCAGCTGATTACAAGCTGTTCAGCCCTATGTCTGCTTTCTGGTACGAGGCAAACGAGTACAATTCAGAAGTTATCTGGGACAGGCAGCATGTTGCCACAACCATGGCCAATACCTTTGATACCTACGGAGGACCGGTATGGATCCATGGAACTTACTACACCTGGGGCAATTACTGCCCGACACAGGAGCTTGTTGATG
>JAFGXK010000015.1 GCA_016936695.1 Bacteroidales bacterium
AAAATGGGACTACAGGCCAGACTGATGTCGCAGGCTCTCAGAAAACTTACAGCCAATATAAGCAGGACCAACACCTCGTGCGTGTTCATAAACCAGCTAAGGGAAAAAATCGGAGTGATGTTCGGAAACCCAGAAACAACAACCGGAGGAAATGCCCTGAAATTTTACGCCTCGGTCAGGCTCGATATCCGCCGGACAAGCCAGTTAAAGGATGGTGAGGAGATCGTTGGCAACAGGACAAGGGTCAAAGTGGTAAAGAATAAGCTCGCTCCTCCGTTCAGAAAAGCTGATTTCGACATTCTCTACGGTGAGGGGATATCACAGCTTGGTGAACTGGTAGATCTTGGGGTTGATTTCGATATCATCAAAAAAAGCGGCTCGTGGTTCAGCTACGGAGATACAAAGCTCGGTCAGGGAAGAGATGCCGTAAAGCAGATAATTAAAGACAACCCGGAACTCTATGATGAACTGAAGCTGAAAATATCCGAAGCTCTTAAAAAGCAATAAAAAAAATAGCCCATCCATTATGAAGACGACTTCTTACCTTTTGATGATTGCGATCGTCCTGATCCATGTTTCGTGCAAACAGAAGGCTCCCGAAACAACTTCACGGGAGGCACCGGAGGAATTTAACACCAGCCTTACGGAAGAAGAAAAGGCAGGGGGTGTAATGACTCCGGAGATTATGCAGAAATTCGGCCGGCTGGGAGCTTTTACCCTGTCACCCGACGGTTCAACCGTCCTGTACACAGTCACCCTTACCGATCTCCCGACCGAAAGAAGGCAGACCAACATCTACAGCATACCTGTTGCAGGAGGAGAACCTGTTCAGCTGACAACCGCCGGAGGCAGCTCCCCCCAATGGTTTGACGAGGGAAAGAAAATTGCCTACAGCAGCGGTACCGATCTCATGACCATGAATCCTGACGGATCGGAATTAACCAGGATAGAAGGCGCCTCCGGATTTGAGATCTTCAACATCTCACCCGACGGAAAAAAGATTTTCTTCACCAAAAGAGTCAAACTCGACCAGACTGCCAACGAGAAGCATAACTTTCCAAAAGCAAAGGTCAGAATTATAAACGATCTGATGTACAGGCACTGGAACTCATGGAGCGATTATTCGTACAGTCATATCTTTGTTGCCTCCTTCAGCGGCATAAGGGTGTCGGGCGAAAAGGACATTATGAAGGACCAGAAGTACGAATCACCCACCGCCCCTTACTACGATGAAAGAGAGATAACATGGAGCCCCGACGGGAAATATATTGCCTACACTTCCAAGAGGCTCAGGGGAATTGAAGACGCAAGAAGCACCAATACCGACATTTACCTTCATGAACTGGCAAGCGGAAAAGAAATCAATATCACTGAAGGCAACGGAGGGTATGACAGAAATCCTGTTTTTTCGCCCGATGGCTCCAAAATTGCCTTTCAAAGCATGGAAAGGAACGGTTATGAAGCCGATCTCGACCGCCTTTTTGTTTACGATATCAGCAGCAGAAACCGTATCTGGATATCAAATGGATGGGATTTCGATGTGGAAAATATTTCATGGGCCGATGACCAGAACATCTGGTTTAGCTGCTCCCACCTTGGCACTTCACAGATATTCAGGATTAACCTTAATGCTAAAAAAGTTGAAAAGGTTACTGAAGGTGTCCATAACATGGGACCGCTCAACCTGAAATCGGGTGTACTGGTTTCGGGAATTGCCTCTATGTCAATGGCTCCGGAAATAGCTGCCGTAGACATGACATCGGGTGAGATAAGACAGATAACAGCCATCAACAGTAATATTTACGAGTCGGTCAGGATGGGAAAGGTGGAGGAAAAGTACATTAAAACAAAGGACGACAAGGACCTCCAGATGTGGGTGGTCTTTCCTCCCGCATTTGATCCTGCGAAAAAATACCCGGCACTCCTTTTCTGCAACGGCGGACCCCAGTCGACACTCGACCAGTTCTGGTCGTACAGGTGGAACCTCCAGATGATGGCGGCAAAGGGATATATTGTTTATGCCCCTAACAGGCGGGGTGTGGCCGGATTCGGACAAGCCTGGAAAGAACAGATATCAGGCGACTACGGAGGAGCCAATATGCAGGATTATCTCGATGCAACCGACGCAATGGTCGCAGAACCTTATGTCGACCGGGAAAGAATGGCAGCTGTTGGAGCCAGTTACGGAGGATTCTCGGTTTACTATCTTGCAGGTATCCACGGAGGACGCTTCAAGGCTTTCATCTCACATTGCGGCATGTTCAACTTTACAAGCTGGTACGGCTCCACCGAGGAACTATGGTTCCCCAACAAGGACATTGAGGGCCCCTACTGGAACAATCCGCTCAGCTACCAGTACTCACCCCACCTCAGGGTTGAGGATTGGGATACACCTATTATGATAATAGTGGGCGCCAACGACTTCAGAATTCCATACACCCAAAGCCTCGAAGCATTCCAGGCGGCACAGATACTGGGGGTTCCGAGCCGGCTGCTTTTCTTCGAGGATGAAACCCATTTCGTCCTCAAACCTCAAAACTCCGTCATATGGCAGAGGGAATTCTTCGAATGGCTGGAGACGTACCTGAATTAGGAAGGCACAGGGCACAGGGCACAGGGCGAAGAGCGAAGTGAAGAAAGTGGCAGTTGGCAGTCAGCAGTTGGCAGTCAATTTGTGATGTATTACAGGCTATAGGCGATGTATGCTGCAGTTGATCAGGCATCTCCAGGAATTAATCTCTGCGAAAATCAGCGTCTTCCTCTGCGTAAATCTGCGAGAAATTTCTTCTTCTTTTTTATTCTATTAACCTGATTACAAACTCCACTTTATCTTCGATGGGCAATTCACCGTCGATCCAGTGAATAACAACACCTCGCCGCTCCATTCCGCGGAACCAGGTCATCTGCCTCTTGGCAAACTGATGTATCGCAATTTCAAGTGAGCTAACCATCTCATCGTATTCCATCTTTCCGGTAAGGAAAAGAGTGATATACTTGTACTCCAGCCCGTAATAGATAAGTGTTTCGGGATCAATGCCGCGATCAAGCATTTTCTGCACTTCCTCTACCATACCCTCCTCAAGCCTGGCTTTAAGACGTGCGCTGATCCTTTCCCGCCTGGCCTCACGGCTGTACAATACTCCTATCACCAGGGGCTTTGTGACAGGGAATCCCGCAACCGTCTCACCATGATCAGCAAGGTATTTTTCAATTTCAATGGCCCTGACAGCCCTCTTTCTGGTGTCAATATCGGTGACGTTATGGAGTTTCCTGTATGTAGAAAGGATCGATGTCAGTTCTTCCATGGTCTTGTCCTCAAGCGACTTTCTAAGAAAGGGATCGGGAGGTACCTCCGGAAGCCTGTAACCCGAAACCACAGAATCAATGTACATTCCCGACCCTCCGCACACAACAGGAAAAATATTCCTTTCCCTCAAATCCGCCATAATCCCTGTGAAGTCGCGATAATACTCGAAAAGGCTGTAGCGGTAACCCGGATCCCTTATATCGATCAGGTGATAAGGTACCTTAATCCCGTCAACCACATAGTCGTTGTAATCCTTTCCGGTCCCGATATCCATATGCCTGTAAATCTGGCGCGAATCGGCACTGATAATCTCGCCTTCGATCCTGATTGCAAGCCGGGCCGCGAGGCCTGTTTTTCCGGATGCTGTGGGACCCGTCACCACCACCATGTCATATACGGACGATCTCTTTTCAACTTCCATCATGCAGAATTCATCAGAACAAGCAAATTACCATAAATTTACTTAATTTTGAACCACTAAATCAGTTCGCAGATGGATTTTAAATTTCTGGCTGACACTGTCAGGAACATTATCCTTAGCACCCTTAAAGAATGGGATGCAATTTATGCCAGGAACAAGCCTTACAGGTTGTTTTCGCGAAGTCTTTTCTTTCCCCTGTTGATACTTGCCTCAATATCAACTTTCCTTGGATCTTACCTCTTCACAAACACCGAGCTGACTAACTTTTATTCGGTAATTACCGGACTGAGGTACTTCGCAGTGATTACAATAGTTGTATACGGAACAGCCCTGGGCATGAGAGAAATGATGAGATCATTCGGATACGGTAATGATTTCGGCATAGCTTTCAAGATCGTCTGCTGCTCCGTCGTCCCCCTTCTCCTATGTCAGATTCTAAGCCAGCTTATTGAATCATTCATCTTCGTTAACATTCTGGCTTTTTTCGGTTTTTATATCCTTTATACAGGAATCGAAAGAATGTTGTCGCCGTCGGAGTCAGACCGCCTGAAACTGATGATCGGGGTTCCGTTGATCTTCTTTATTTTGTTCATCCTGACCGGAAGAATCATTACTCAGATAACGGACAAATTCTATTTCTCATTTTTTGCCTGAGATTATAAATGAGAACAAACGGATCCGATATTGTAATCAAAAATAAAAAGGCTTCTCACGATTATGAGTTCCTTGAAAAATTCATTGCTGGAATCAAGCTGACGGGAACTGAGATAAAATCAATAAGGGCAGGCAAGGCGGCACTTACTGATTCCTTCTGCCAGTTCACAAACGGTGAGCTTTACCTGAAAGGAATGCATATTGCCGAATACTGGTGGGGAAACCTCAATAACCACGATCCGATGAGGGAGAGGAAACTTCTTCTGAAGAACAGGGAACTGAGGAAGCTGGAAAGGAAAGTTAAGGAATCTGGACTTACAATAATAGCAATAAAGGTTTTCATCAACCAAAGAGGGCTGGCAAAAGCCGAGATCGCCATCGCCAAGGGCAAAAAGGAATATGACAAGCGCGAAACGCTCAAGCGGCGCGATGCCGACAGGGAGCTTGACAGAGCAAGGAAAAAATAGCTAGAAGTTCGGGCTCAGCAGGTATCTCGAGTAGAACTTTGAAATATACTCAACAGCCTCGTCAGAAGTATCAACCAGTGTAAAAATATCAAGGTCCTCAGGAGAAATATTGCGTTCCTCGGCAAGCATCACTTCTTTAATCCAGTTTATCAATCCGGTCCAGTACTTTACCCCTACCAGGATGATAGGAAACTTCCCGATCTTTCTTGTCTGTATCAGGGTAATTGCCTCAAACAACTCATCAAAGGTCCCGAAACCGCCGGGCAGCACGATGAATCCCTGGGCATACTTCATGAACATCACCTTCCTGACAAAGAAATGGTCAAAAGTAATGAGCTTGTCTGAATCAATAAAGGCGTTTGCGCTTTGTTCAAAAGGAAGATCGATGTTTATTCCGACCGACTTTCCGTTACCCTTTTTTGCTCCCTTGTTTGCTGCTTCCATTATCCCGGGACCTCCGCCGGTTATTACGCCATATCCGTTCTGAACAAGTTTATATGCTATATCCTCAGCCAGCTTGTAATATTTGTCATTATAATGTGTTCTGGCGGATCCGAAAATTGAAACGCAGGGACCTATCCTAGCCAGCTTCTCAAATCCTTCAACCAGTTCCGAGATGATCTTGAAAACCCTCCACGAATCGGTAACATGTATTTCGTGCCACGATTTCTGTGCAAACGCATCCACGATAGGATCTGCGTGTTTTTCCTCCTTCATAACCTCTTTTTTGTTGAATTCAAATATAAATAAAATCTAATCACTGAGCTCATTCTCAAGAAATCTGGCAGTATGACTCTCCATGCAGTTCAGAAGCTCTTCAGGGGTACCGGAAAATATCAGGTTCCCGCCATTCTTTCCTCCCTCCGCTCCCAGGTCGATTATATAATCGGCCATTTTGATCACATCCATGTTATGTTCGATGACAATAACGGTGTTTCCCCTATCGATAAGCTTATTAAGCACTTCCAGAAGGACCCTGATATCTTCAAAATGCAGACCTGTGGTGGGCTCGTCAAGTATGTAAAGAGTCTTACCCGTATCCTTGCGAGCCAGTTCAGTCGCCAGTTTAATCCTCTGTGCCTCACCTCCCGAAAGAGTTGTAGACTGCTGTCCGAGCCTGATATATCCCAGTCCGACATCCTGAAGGGTTTTTATCTTATGATAGATTGACGGGATATTGGCAAAGAATTCAACGGCTATATTTACAGTCATGTCCAGAACATCGCTGATCGACTGTCCCTTATACTTGACTTCCAGTGTCTCCCTGTTGTACCTTTTTCCGTTGCATTCGGTGCACAAGACATAAACATCAGGGAGAAAATTCATTTCGATGGTCTTGACACCTGCGCCTTCGCAGCCCTCACATCTGCCCCCCTTCACGTTGAAGGAGAACCTGCCGGCTCCGAATCCCCTTATTTTTGCTTCTGTGGTCTGCTCAAACAGCTTGCGTATGTCGGTGAATACACCGGTATATGTTGCAGGATTGGACCTTGGCGTCTTGCCGATGGGTGCCTGGCTCACTTCAATAACCTTGTCGAGATGCTCGATACCCAGTAAATCCCTGTATGGAAGCGGAGTCTTCCCTGAGTTATGGAATCTCCTTGCCAGTGCAGGGTGAAGAGTCTGGTTTACCAGTGATGATTTACCGCTTCCCGACACGCCGGTAACACATATAAAAGTGCCGAGAGGATAAACCACATCGACATTTTTGAGGTTATGTCCGGTTGCACCTGTCATGACCAGAAACTTTCCGTTACCCTGTCTCCTCCCGTCAGGTATTATGAACTTATGCTTATTGTTCAGATATCCTGCTGTAAGGGTGTCATAAGTCATTATTTCGGCCGGCGATCCCACTGCCACTATTTCTCCGCCGTGCCACCCTGCCCCCGGACCCATGTCGATTATATGATCAGATGACTGAATCATCTCCTTATCGTGCTCCACCACTATCACCGAGTTGCCTGCATCCCTGAGTTGCTTCAGCGAGGAAATCAACCTCCTGTTATCTCTCTGATGAAGTCCGATACTGGGTTCATCAAGAATATAAAGGACATTCACCAGTTTCGAACCGATCTGGGTTGCAAGTCGTATCCGCTGACTCTCCCCTCCCGAAAGAGTTCGCGCCCCTCTGTTAAGCGAAAGGTAATCGAGCCCCACCTCTACAAGGAATCCTAGCCTCGCACGTAACTCCTTGAGTATTTCGCTGGCAATTATCCGCTGCTTCTCCGACATTCTTTCCTCAACATTCTCCATGAATGCCGACAACTCCCTTATATCAAGTGACGCAAGCTCTCCGATATTCTTACCGTCGATCCTGAACCAGAGTGATTCCTTCCTAAGTCTTGTTCCGCCGCACTCCGGACATGTATCGTACTGAACATACTGATCGCGCATTCTCGAACCGTTCTTCTTGCCGTTTATCACCTCGATGTTCCCAACGAAATTGACCACTCCCTCAAATGTCATGAAATAGTTGGAAGTCATCCCCAGCGGGGTATTCGAGAGTTTGAGTATTTCATCCGAGCCGTAAAGCACTTTGTTCAGAGCCTCTTCGGGGATATCTTCTATCGGGGTGTCGAGGGTGAATCCGTTCTTTTCGGCTATAGCTTCTATCTGCCAGAATATCCAGATATTCTTGTACTTGCCAAGTGGCTCTATGCCTCCTTTCCTGATGCTAAGTGACGGCTCGGGAATCAGTTTCCTGATATCAATGCTCGATATTTCGCCCAGTCCGTTGCAATGAGGACAGGCTCCCATCGGGGAATTGAACGAAAAGGTGTGGGGTGCAGGTTCATTATAGGAGATCCCGGTAACCGGACACATAAGATGGCGGCTGAAATATCTCGGCTCCGGCGTGTCTGCTTCAAGAACCATCATTACACCATCGCCCTGATCGAGCGACATCAGTACAGAATCGCGCAATCGCTTGTCAGTCACCTCCCCTGCCCTGAACTTGTCAACAACTAGCTCGATATTATGAGTTTTATACCTGTCGAGCTTAAGCCCGTGAGTTATCTCCTTTATTTCGCCATTTATCCTGACATTCAGGAATCCTTTTCTGCGCAATTGCTCAAAAAGCTCCTTGTAATGTCCCTTCCTTCCTTTCACTACAGGCGCCAGGAAATAAATCTTTTTGTCGGCGTACCGGCTTCTTACAAGATCGAGTATCTGATCGTCGGTGTACCTGACCATCTTTTCCCCGGAAGCCCAGGAATAGGCCTCCCCTGCCCTGGCATAGAGAAGTCTCAGAAAATCATATATCTCGGTGATTGTACCTACTGTCGACCTGGGGTTTTTATTTGTAGTCTTCTGTTCTATGGAAATAACGGGGCTGAGACCTGTTATCTTGTCGACATCAGGCCTTTCCATCCCTCCAAGGAACTGACGGGCATAGGCCGAAAGTGTCTCCATATAACGCCTCTGCCCTTCGGCATAAATCGTATCGAAGGCAAGCGATGACTTTCCGCTTCCGCTCAGACCCGTGATTACGACCAGCCGGTTCCTCGGAATGGTAACATCAATGTTCTTCAGATTATGAACCCTGGCTCCATAAACTTTAATCTCTTCCTTCATCACAACGCCAGCCTCTCCGTTATCAGTCGTTTATTCCTTCGTATACCCGCGTACGCATCCCTTCTTCCGGTATCTTGATAAGGTATTCCTTGTTCGGACGGGGCGAAAAGTATGGTTTCCTGAGCCACGGGTTAAGGTGCTTGAGCATTTTGTAATTTGTATTGTATTTCGCTGCAAAATCCGAGAAATCAGTAATGGCAGTGTCAATTTTAACCTCCCTGTATGAAAGAGGCGGATAAAGGTCGTTTTTGTCTATGTCAAATCCGAAGCTGGCCGGATCGGTTATTACCAGCTTGTATGCCACAACCCTGAAAATATACCTTGCTGTTTCCTCATTCAGGAGAAGGTTATAATAATTGTTCTGCTTCTGAATTCCTATCTGTTCGTCAACTGATCCCCGGCCTCCGTTATATGATGCTGCAGCCAGTGTCCAGCTGCCATACTTTTCATATGACTTCCTAATAAATCCGCATGCAAACTCAGTTGACTTCTCGAGATGATATCTTTCATCTATGACATTGTTTATCTCC
>JAFGXK010000157.1 GCA_016936695.1 Bacteroidales bacterium
ACATATCTTCCGTGAAGAATCAGCCAGTGGTGGGCTTTATGCATCATCGACTGCGGTATGTAATTTGAAAGCTGAAGTTCGGCACTTAACGGTGTTTTTGCGTTTCTTGTAAGGCCTATTCTTGCAGAGACTCTGAATACATGGGTATCGACAGCCATAACAGGTTTCCTGTAAACCACCGATGCCACTACGTTTGCAGTTTTCCTTCCGACACCCGGCAGCCTTTGCAGTTCGGACGGTTCGGAAGGGACAATCCCCCCGAACTCACTCACCAGCATTTTAGCCATTGAAACAAGGTGTTTTGCCTTGTTATTTGGGTAGGAACATGATCTGATGAACTCAAACACATCCGGCGGCTCCGCCTTTGCCATCGATTCCGCATCGGGATACCTTTCAAGCAGGGCAGGAGTCATCATGTTCACTCGCTTGTCGGTGCATTGAGCCGACAGGATCACGGCAACAATCAGTTCGAAAGGATCTGAGTATGAAAGCTCTGTCTCTGCAACCGGCATGTTGGCACTGAAATATTCAATTGTTTTGCGGTATCGTTCTCTGGTTGTCATATCAGGATGAAAAAAGACGGCTCTAAAGTTAGTTCTTTTTATCATTGAATGGAAAGCTACTGCTGGCCTGCTATCCTTAATGATTTTGATATTTCAGGGTTTTATATGTGATTCCGTATGATTTGTTACCTTTAACGGACAAAGTAGAGGTCAATTGGAAAAAATTGTAATCAAGACAGGTGATTCTGTATCTGAAATCCTTGTCGGAGCAGGCTGGGAGATGGTTCATGAACTGCTTCCCGAATCGGGTGTGGCAATTCTGACTGACAGAAATATTTTCAGGATTTATGGAGACAAATTCCCTGATTTTCCGGTTTTTCAAGTGGATGCGGGAGAGGCAAGCAAGAAGATCCGGGTTGTTGAATCGCTGGCCGGAGAGCTTCTGGAGACCGGGATCGACCGGGACGGGATAATTCTGGGTATCGGCGGAGGTGTTGTTTGCGACCTGGCAGGATTTCTGGCTTCCATATATATGAGGGGAATCAGATGCGCGTATGTTTCTACTTCGCTTCTTTCGCAGGTCGACGCCAGCACGGGAGGCAAAAACGGAGTGAACCTTGACGGGGCAAAAAATGTTCTTGGATGCTTTAAGCAGCCTGAATTTGTCATCTGCGATCCGGAGATGCTGGAGACGCTGACTGAAGAGGAATACCATTCGGGACTTGCGGAACTTATTAAGACAGCGCTCATCGGCGACCGTAAACTGTTTGAGCTTATTGAGAACAACCGGGCGGGAATATCCCGGCGTGACCCCGGGCTTCTTTCAATGTGCATTTCTATGGCTGTGAACTTTAAGGCAGCTGTTGTCACTGAAGATGAAAGGGAGACCGGACTCAGGCGTCTTCTTAATTTCGGGCATACCTACGGCCATGCCATAGAAATGTATAAATCGTACCGGCACGGATATGCTGTCGCCGCCGGAATGGAACTTGCCTCAAGGTTTTCTCTCTCAAGAGGAATGATTACAAGAGAAGAGTTTGAAAGGATAAAAGATCTGCTGAACTCATACGGATTACTGCCTGGTCATGACATTCCTGACGACGAGATAATTCATTTGATAATGAAGGACAAGAAAAAATCGGGAAATGACATAAGCTTTGTATTCCTGAACGGAATAGGAAAAGCTGTGGCTGAAAAGATAACTGTAAAAGAAGCAGCTGAGTTTTATATTCAGAGTAAAACTGACAAATAAAGTAATGATATGAATTCTTTCGGCGAAGTGTTCAGAGTTTCGGTTTTCGGAGAGTCGCATGGCAACTCCATTGGTGTTGTAATTGATGGATGCCCTCCCGGGATAAGTGTCAGTCCGGATGATTTCATGCAGGATCTTTCGCGAAGGCGCAGCGGGGCAAAAGGAACAACCCCGCGCAGCGAGACAGATACTCCTGAGATACTAAGCGGAGTATATAACGGGAATACAACAGGGGCCCCTCTTACGCTTTTCACCAGAAACAGCAACAGGAGATCGGCCGATTACGATGAGTTCAGGAATGTTCCCCGGCCTGGTCATGCTGATTATGTGGCGGGAATAAAATATAAAGGGAAGGCCGATATGAGGGGAAGCGGTCATTTTTCGGGCAGGATAACATGGGGACTGGTGGCTGCGGGTGTGATAGCAAAAAGAATCATTAAACCATCAGTGGTGAATGCCCGGCTTATATCCGCAGGGGGAATGAACGATGTTGATAAAGCAATTGAAAAAGCACTTTCAGAGGGAGATTCAATTGGGGGCATAATCGAATGCAGGGTTTCTGATCCGGTTAAGGCTCTCGGGGAACCGTTTTTCTATCCGGTTGAATCAGCTGTCAGCCATGCTGTTTTTGCAATTCCCGCAATCAAGGGTATTGAATTCGGTTCGGGATTCAGGGCCGCTTTAATGAAGGGATCGGAACATAATGATGCATTCGTTGATGAAAGAGGAAAAACCCTCACAAACAATGCCGGAGGGATAAACGGCGGAATCACCAACGGAAATGAGATAATATTCAGAGTTGCTGTAAAACCAACTTCGTCGACGGGAGTGGAACAGAATACCTTCGATTTTGGCAGGATGCAAATGACAAGTCTGAATGTAAAGGGGAGGCATGATACATGCATTGCCCTCAGGATGCCCGTAATTGTGGAAGCCGCCGCTGCTGTTGCACTGGCCGACCTTCTGATGATCGACAGGGGGATTAACGGGTTGCGGACTTTCTGATGATTTTCATTTGGAAGGATCGTTCATCTCTATCCTCAGAACAGTTTTCGTTGATTCAGTAACCCTGAACCTGTCATCAAGCCTTTCTCCCATTACCCAAACAATGTCACCGTCCGATTCAAGTATCATGGTTTCTTCCTTTTTTATCCTTGAAAATTTGTTGTCGACAAAGTAATCACTGAGTTTTTTTCTGCTCTTCATGCCCAGGGGGCAGAAGTAGTCTCCCTCTTTCCATCTTCTGACAATAAGAGGCAGCCTGATCTTTTCCCTGTCAATTGATGCAACCCGCAGGTCGCGGGGTATTTTGTAGCCGGCATCCACCTGTTCAAGGCATGCAAATCTGACCGACGGGATGCTAAGCAGATCCTCCACTGATTCTATCATGAGGTCATCCTGACGGACGTGTCTGACCAGACTTATGATTAGTTCATTCCTGTTCTTCAGAATCCGGTGCGTTAAGGTGAATATCTGTTTTCCTGTTCCGGTTTTCATCAGTTTTTGAAGGTCTCTGGCAAGAGGCTCCGTGATTCCCCAGGGGCAGAAGAGCTCGAACATCATTGCTTTGTTGTCACTGAATTCAGCCAGTTTTTCAATATCAAAGACTGTCGATCGGCCTCTCTTAGCAGAAATTCGGGATCTGATGCCGTCGATGTATCCCGAAAGAATTTTGTCGAGCCCGCCCAGCCTCAGCGCTGTGTCATTGAGCGTCTCTTCTATCGATGGATTAATATCCCTGAGAACGGGGATGACAAGATGCCTTATCTTGTTTCGCATATATTTGGTTTCGGCATTCGATCTGTCTTCTCTGAAAGGTATGCTGAATTCGCTGCACCAGGCTTCGATCCTTGCCCGTGTTGCGAAAAGCAGGGGTCTGATGATGGTATTGGCTGAAGGCTTTATTCCGGCAAGGCCTGTGAGACCTGTGCCCCTGGTGAGGTTTATAAGCAGTGTTTCAATATTGTCGTTAAGATTGTG
>JAFGXK010000158.1 GCA_016936695.1 Bacteroidales bacterium
AAAGCAATGCAGATTGCATATGAAAGTCACCGTACTTGGTAGCAGTTCTGCATTGCCCACATCGCAAAGGTATCCATCCGCTCATGTGCTAAATGCACATGAGCGTTTGTTTTTGATAGACTGCGGCGAGGGCACACAGATGCAGCTTCGAAAGTGTAGTATCAAGTTCGGCAGGATCAACGACATTTTCATCAGCCACCTGCATGGCGACCATGTGTTCGGACTTTATGGACTGCTCTCCTCCTTCAACCTGATGGGGCGAACCTTTCCTCTTCGTCTGCACGCTCCTGCAAACTACGATCAGATGCTTAGGTCGCATCTCAGCGATTTTGACATCCACCTGAACTTCGATATTGATTTTGTGCCACTAAGCGGCAACTATCCTTTACACATTTATGAGGATAAGCATGTTACTGTTACCTCCTTCCCGCTTAAACACAGGGTAGAGGCATACGGTTTCATTTTCCGCGAGAAGCCTGCCGATAGAAAAATCTTAAAGGATAAAGTCGAAGAGTATTCCATTCCAACTTTCAGAATACCAGGCATAAAGAAAGGTCAGGATTTTGTAACTGATGAAGGACTGGTGATCAGCAACAAAGATATAACCGCTCCTCCTCCTGAAATTCTGTCGTATGCATACTGCAGTGATACAATGTATTTTGCGAGGCTCCCTTCCTTCGTCAAAAATGTAGATTTACTTTACCACGAGGCGACATTTGACAGTTCTATGACAAAGCTTGCAAAAAAAGTAATGCACTCCACAACTCTCGATGCGGCAAAAACTGCTCTTAAGGCCAATGCCGGAACACTGATGATCGGCCATTTCTCTGCCCGTTACGACGATATTAACCAGCTGGTAGAAGAAGCCAGAACGATTTTCCCGGCAACCATACCCGCAGTCGACGGCAATACCTATAATATAAAAGAACTATCTGCAAGGAATCGGTCCCTTGATTAAAGTCCCTTCACATCGACCTGTAATAAAGCAAAGAATAATTATCTTTGCCACCACTTAAAACCCATGCAGGAAAAAATTCTGATACTCGATTTCGGATCCCAGTATACCCAGCTTATAGCCAGAAGGATACGTGAGCTGTCCGTTTACTGTGAGATTCACCCTTTCAACCATTATCCGGAGCCCGACAATTCGGTTAAAGGCGTTATTCTTTCGGGCAGTCCTTTCTCAGTGAGAGATGACAATCATCCGGACCCGGATCTGTCTGGTTTCAGAGGCAGATTTCCTCTTCTTGGAGTATGCTACGGAGCCCAGCTGATGGTGCAGAAATATGGTGGTCAGGTGATGCCCGGAAAGATAAGGGAATACGGGAATGCGAATCTTATTCATATTGATGAATCTGATCTCCTTTTTAAAGGGATTAAGCCAGGCACCCGCGTCTGGATGTCGCATGCCGACACAATCGAACGCATGCCCGATAGTTTCAGGATTACAGGCTCAACAGCTACCGTAAAGGCAGGCGCATACAAAATCGTTGATGAGCTTACCTGGGGCATCCAGTTCCACCCGGAGGTCTATCATACCACCGACGGCATGCAGGTTCTTGAAAACTTTGTCATCGGCATTTGTGGCTGCTCCCGTAACTGGACTCCCGATTCATTCATTGAAACTGCAATTGATAACCTGAAAAGAGAACTTGGCACAGACAGGGTGCTTCTCGGGTTGTCGGGCGGAGTTGATTCGTCTGTGGCGGCGTCCCTACTAAACAGGGCAGTCGGCGGTAACCTTACCTGCATTTTCATAGATAACGGATTGTTGAGAAAAAATGAATATGAGGCCGTCCTGGAATCGTACTGTGATATGGGATTGAATATTAAGGGAGTAAAAGCAGGCGACCGGTTCCTCGATCAGCTTGAAGGTGTGGTTGACCCGGAAACAAAAAGAAAGATCATAGGAAGAGTTTTTATTGAGGTTTTTGAGGAAGAAGCAAAGAAAGTAAGGGATGTCAGGTGGCTGGCCCAGGGAACCATTTATCCCGATGTTATTGAATCTGTTTCGGTGAACGGGCCATCGGCAACAATAAAGTCGCATCATAATGTCGGCGGTCTGCCAGAAAAGATGAACCTGAAGGTAATCGAACCGCTTCGTCTTCTTTTCAAGGATGAGGTAAGGAGGGTCGGTAAGGCACTTGGTTTGCCTGATGCCATCCTGAGCCGTCATCCATTTCCGGGTCCCGGACTTGCCATCAGGCTTCTGGGTGTCATGACCAGGGAAAAGCTTGATATCCTCAAGGAGGCCGATCATATCTTTATTGAGGCGCTGAAAAAGCATGGTCTGTATGATTCCGTGTGGCAGGCAGCGGTTATCCTGCTTCCGGTTCAGTCGGTTGGAGTTATGGGTGATGAGCGGACTTATGAAAATGCTGCGGTGCTTAGGGCTGTCGTTTCAACCGATGGAATGACTGCCGACTGGTCTCATCTGCCTTATGAATTTCTGGGTACTGTTTCAAATGAAATTATAAACAAAGTCAGAGGAATAAACAGGGTTGTTTACGATATCAGCTCAAAACCGCCATCCACAATAGAGTGGGAGTGAGAAGGAGTGAAGATATGAGGGGGAGAGAGGGAGAATGAGAGAGTGGGAGAATTAAGGCATTAAGGCGACAAGGCGTTAAGGCATGAAGGCCTAACGAAATAACGACATAACGGAATAACGACATAACAACATAACAACATACCAGGGTAATTGTCTAAACCGGTTAACAAAACATCAACTTAAACGTTAACAAGTAATAGCATAAAGGAATAAATCGGCAGTTGGCACTAAATATGTATTATGTATTATGGGAGATGTTAAAGGCATAACGGCGTTAAGCCATAAAGGCGTGAAGCATGAAGTGGGAATACTATATGAAAAACAATTTTACTCCGTGTAACTCCGTGCATAACTCCGTGTGACTCCGTGGTTAAAAAGAACCAGCAACCAGCAACCAGTAACAACATGAAAAAACTCACAATCCTATCAATTATACTAAGCCTGCTAAGCATCCCTGCATTTTCCCAGGCGCTTAATGAAAATACCTATAAAATCGGCAGGACATTGGGACTTATCGATACCTGGTATGTCGATACAACCGATATTAATAAACTGACGGAGAATACCATTGTAGAAATGCTAAGGTCTCTTGATCCCCATTCTGTTTATATATCCGCCAAGGATGTGAAAGAGATGAATGAACCGCTTACCGGCAACTTTGAAGGCATTGGCATTCAGTTTAACCTATTGAGGGATACCATTATAGTAATAGAGCCAATAGGAGGGGGACCCTCCGAAAAGGTTGGAGTTCTGGCCGGCGACAGGATAATCGAAATCGACGGAGAGAAAGTCGCAGGCATAGGCATATCAACCACTGGGGTCCGAAGCAAACTTATGGGTATGAAAGGCACGAAGGTTAACATTAAAATTTTCAGAACTGGTTCAAAGGACCCACTTGATTTTACAATTGTACGCGACAAAATTCCAATAACCAGTCTTGATGCAGCCTATATGCTCGACAATCAGACCGGCTATGTGAAGCTGAATAAATTCGCCGCCACTACTGCACAGGAATTTTCCTCAGCCGTCGATAGTCTCCGGAGACAAGAAATGAAGAACCTTGTTATTGATCTCCGGTCTAATGGGGGAGGTTATATGGTTGCCGCAACTGACATCGCAGATATGTTTTTCGCTGACAAGAAGTTGCTCGTCTTCATTAAGGGCAGGAGGAATCCCCGCCAGGATTATCTGTCGAACGGCTTAGGTACCCTTGCCGACACAAGGGTTGTAGTCCTCACTGATGAAGGGTCTGCATCTGCAAGTGAGATACTTGCCGGAGCCCTCCAGGACTGGGACAGGGGAGTTATCATCGGACGAAGGACTTTTGGTAAAGGCCTCGTGCAGAATGGATTTTATCTTACCGACGGCTCCATGATAAGACTTACCATTGCAAGGTATTACACTCCTACAGGCAGACTGATCCAGAGTCCTTACGATGAAGGTTACGATAAGTATATGGAAAACTTTTACAAACGCTATACTGATGGGGAGCTGGTCACTGCCGACAGCATCCATTTTCCTGATTCACTTAAATTTAAAACACTTGTAAATGAGAGGAATGTCTATGGTGGCGGTGGTATAATGCCTGATGTGTTTGTCCCGGCCGATACCTCTGATTACTCCGATTACTACCGGAGCCTGGTCAGGAGAGGAATCCTGAACTCATTCGCACTCGAATATTCTGATAAGAACAGGAAAAAGCTTGCTGCCGATTACCGGACCTTTGAGGATTTCAGAAACCGCTTCACTCTTAGTCAGGATGAGATCAAATCACTAATTTCCAAAGCCGAAGAAGCAGGTATCAAGTACAATGATGAGCAGTTCAGTATCTCAGGGAAAGCGATCCGCAGTGTAATCAAAGCGCTTATAGCTTCCAATCTGTGGCAGACCAACGAATACTTCATGATCCTGAATGAGGATGACAAAGTAATTGAAAAAGCCCTTAGTATAGTAAACGACAAGCCTGATTACGACAGGATACTCGGCTACTAGCCACCCAAAATCCCCTCCTGGGAGGGGTTGGGTGGGTGTTGCATAATAACGAAATTGAAGAAATGAAGAAATTTCTCGCAGATTTACGCAGAGTGAAATCCGCAGAAGGATCGCAGAACAACCAGCAACTAGCAACCTGAAACCAGCAACCAGCAACCAGCAACTTTGAACTTTGAACTTTGAACCTCGAACCTCGAACCTCGAACCTCGAACTTATAACCATCACTAATTGAAACTCACTGCCAAAACCCTCTTCGGCCTCGAAAAGATTCTGTCACTTGAGCTTTCTTCCCTTGGTGCGGTGAACATTCAGGCTGTCAACCGGGCAGTTATGTTCGAAGGCGACCGCTACATGCTTTATAAAGCCAATTATTGCCTCCGGACAGCCCTTTCGGTCCTGTTTCAGATTGCAGTTTTCAGGATCCGCTCAGCTGATGATCTCTACAGACGATGCCTGAAAATAGACTGGAGCAGTTATCTTGACAGCAAGACCTCCTTCGCAGTTGTCCCGGTAGTAAATTCTCCTCTTTTCAATCATACAGGATTTGCCGGACTCAGACTAAAAGATGCCGTGGCCGACTGGTTCCGGGCAAAGACGGGAAACCGACCCTCGGTTGACACTAATAATCCTGATATACTTATAAATCTTCATATCAGCAATGATCTGGTAACCGTTTCTCTCGACTCTTCCGTTATCCCGCTATACAAGAGAGGGTACAGGAAAGAACAGGGAGCGGCACCGATGAACGAGATCCTGGCGGCCGGTATCGTTATGAATTCAGGTTGGGATGCACAGATTCCGCTTATTGATCCCATGTGCGGCTCAGGCACAATTCCTGTCGAAGCGGCTCTTTTCGCATCAAACATTCCTCCTGGGAGATTCAGAAAGAGTTTCGGATTTCAGCTTTGGAGGGATTATGACCAGGAGCTTTTCAAACGGATGAAGGAAGAAACTGAATCCCATATCCGGCCCTGCATGGGAATGATTTTCGGAAGTGATATATCTGAGGAAGCTGTGGAAAAGTCACGTGCCAATATTGGTTCGGCCGGGCTTTCAGAAATGATTACGTTAAGCGTGAATGACCTGCGCGATCTTAAATCCCGGTCCGAAGCAGGTGTGATCATTATGAATCCTCCATACGGACAGAGGATCAGAACCGACGACAGTAATGATTTCTACGGCATGATCGGCACCGTTCTTAAACATGGTTTTCCGGGTTATGATGCATGGATTATTTCATCCGACAAGGAGTCCCTGAAGCATGTGGGACTTAAGCCGTCCGGAAAGACCATCCTGTTCAACGGAGCCCTCGAATGTCTTTTGGTTAATTATAAACTATATCAGGGGTCAAAGAAGGCCGGATGACGCAATCTATTTTAAAAATTGGCGTTTATCAGTTTCGGACGCCGGATACTTAAATAAGTTGATGTAATTATTGGTTTTGCATAAAAAGTAATGCTTACATTTTTTATATATTTGTTGACGAAGTTTTTGATCCTATTAAAAGCAAAGCTTAGATGAGCTTTAATGTTGAAAGTTATTTTTCTGACTTGTCCGGCAGGAAT
>JAFGXK010000159.1 GCA_016936695.1 Bacteroidales bacterium
GCCACCATTTTTCCCTTCCCTTTACCACAATCAATCCAAGTACGAACAGGAACATTACGATTGCCCCCATGTAATGAGGGCCATCGGTGCCGGGTTGCGTACCCCAGTATTTCATCATCTGGTTTGCATAATCGGCTGCATTGTTCTGCCTGAGCACCTTTACTGTTTCAGAGTCCCTGTCGAACGGCTTTGATGAGCCCCCCTTGTAATTCGGTATCAGCAGGTTCATGGTTTCATCCACGCCGTAGCTCCAGAATACAATATAATCCCTGTCGAGTCCGGCTGACACATTCCTGTGTTCCGACTGAAGTTCCGACTTTCCCCTGATGGAATATTTCCCATACTCTCTCACGGTGTTAAGGCTAGCGAAATTGATACCGATGGCCAGCACAACCGGGATAAGCATGATAAGGGATGTCCGTAGGAAACGGGGAAAGGTCTTTTCCCTGACCGAACAGATGAATTCGGTTATAAGGAAAACGAGGATGATAATTGCAGCGTAATAGGTAATCTGCAAGTGGTTTGCAGTTATTTCGAGAGTCAGAAAGAATGCAGTAATCAAAGCCCCTTTAATGGCATCGCGCCGGTAGGCATACCAGACCCCCCCGATAACCGGAGCCATGTATGCCAGTGCAATAGCCTGGGTATTGTGTCCTGCCGCCAGTATCTGAAAGAAGAATGAAGAGAATCCGTAGGCAATTGCCCCGGCTATTGCAAGCCACTGATTAAGTCCGAGCAGCAGCAGAAGGAGATAGAACCCGGCCATGGACAGGAAGAGTACCGAAACCGGCATTTTGAACACCCTCAGAACTAAATCTGCATTCTTGAACAGGTTGCCTGGATATCTGGTGGATATGAGGTAAGCAGGCATTCCGCTGAATATTGAATTTGTCCAGAGCGGTTCTTTATTGAATTGCTCACGATAATCCCTGATTTCCTTCGAATTGATATTCGAAACCGTAGTATCATTGGCTTTAAGCACCTTGCCTTCGAGTACAGGGTAGAAGTACACGAATGAAATCAGGGAAAAAAGCACAAGTGCGATGATATGTGGCAGGGCTGGTTTTATCCTATCTTTGATTTCCATGGTCAATGGTATATCTGACAAAATTACCTAAATAACCTGTATTTTTATGGCTGCACGGTAACAGCCTTCTATATTTCTTCGTCGGTGTCTTTGATCGACATCAGGTTTTCACCAAGTCTACGAATATCCGACCATTTTTTAACAAGTCCTTTTACAGCCTGCAGTTCAGCAGTTTCATAGAAGTTCATCATATAAAGAATGAAAGGGAAGCCTGCAATGCACAGGATCTTAAGCAAAAAGCGAGGTATTATGCTTATTTCGTTCAGCACCAGCCCTGCGAATGAAAGAATCGCTCCTGTCAGGAACAGGACAGCCACTTTTTTCTGTTCATACGGGATAAAGTACTCCTTCTGTGAGCTTTGGTAATTAAGGCGCCAGTATACGATTTGTGTTACCAGGGTTGCTACAGCGGTCCCGGTTATGTTCCATATGGGTATCAAAAGGATATTCAGTGCAATGTTCAGCACTGTTGAAATCACGACATTGATACCGATTATTCTGGATTTCCTGTTGATCATAAGGCCGTAGCTGGTCGTCTCCCTCATATTGACAAAGAACACCGAAAGTGAAAGGACAGGCACAACCATCCAGGCGCTCAGGAAAGCATCAGATTTGGTTATGACTGTAAGTATTTCGTATGAAAAGAGTGAAATTGCAATTATCCCGAGCATCAGAACAAAGGAGGAATACAGCATTGTTTTCTTGTAGAACCTCTTGTTGTCGGTGGTGTTCATCTTTTTCAGGACCATTGGAGTGAGGGCCATCTTGATTGAATCAACTATCACAAGCTTAAGTACCGAAGCTATTTTGTAGGCCATGGTGTAAATGGCAACAAACTTTAGCAGAGCCAATGAATTCAGGGCATATCTGTCTATTGCAGTCAGCACTGCAGAGGCGAAGTTGGCCAGAAGAAGAGGGTATCCGAATCGGCCCATCGACCTGAACAGGGCAAGATTGAAAAACGGTTTGCTGTTCTTTATTGAATATCCTGAAAGGAAAACGACGAAAAGGAGATTACCTATGACCTGAGCCAGGTATATTCCGGTTATTCCCATTCCCCTTGCCGTAATCAGGTAAATTGTAAGTCCAAGGACGGTGATCAGCTTCAGTAGGTTGGCGGTTGAAAAGAGAATAGATTTCGCCTGTACCCTCATCAGGGTGTTGATCAGATTGTTTATTGCCTGAAGGGCAGCCGACAAAACCAGCAGTTTTATGGCATCCGACATGGCATCGGTGTCGAACATAGCCCTTGAGAGAGGTCCGCTCATCGGAATGAGTAAAGTGCAGAAAAGCACACTGATCAGTATCTGGAAGGAGAATGACATGAAGAATATGCCCTTCCGGTTGGATGAAAAGTCCTTGTCCCAGTACCATCTCATCATGCTCTGAGGAAGACCTGATGCCATCAGCGATATCAGGATGAGACCCGATATGTCGAGCACGGCAATGATACCGAAATCATCCACAGAAAAATATCTGGGATCGGTATAGAGAGGGATAAGGAGAAAGCCGACAATTTTAACGGCTATATTTCCCAGACCGTAAATGACGGAATCTTTTATGCTTTGCCTTATTGAATTCAACATAGCCGGCATTAAGAGGAATCAGATCTTAAAAGTAAGTGAAACAAATGAATTAATGACCCCGGCATGACAAAAGGAATTCATTGAAAGATTCCCTTCATGCTTCTCTGTCAGGCAGTAAGATCTGTTTTTCAGCATAAACGATATAATACCTTGGATGAATTCTCCTGAGCAAAGGTCTTATGCCCCAGGGCTTATCGTACGATTTCCAGATCTGGTAATCTTTCACTTTCCATCCTGTTCTATCAAGCAGATGGTTGAATTGTCTGACTGAAAATTCGTGATAATGACAGTCATGCTTATCATTATCATTCCAGTATTCAGATGCAAACCATAATCTTAAGGGTACCGAAGCTATCAATCGGCCACTTGTTGAATTTAACAAATTGAAAGGTGCAAACATATGTTCGAAAATCTCAAAAGCTGTGATGCTGGAATATTTATTTACTTTGGCAAAATCAACATCGAGATCCTCACCGGTTGTATTGACTATTGAATAGCCCCCCTTTTGCCTGAGGAAATCCGCAAGTTCGTTTGTTTCTCCAAGATCCAGAATGATTTCGTCAGTTTTAAAATGTCTTCTGACAAAGCCGAGCGTTTTTTCAAATCTTTTTTGTTTTGCCTTATCCATTGGGCTGGTTTTTTGTCACGTTTTAGTTAAGTCGGCCTGAAGTTCATTATACAGTCCGGCAAGATCCCCTTTAATCAGATTCATGTTGAAATGACTGAGTACAGCATTATATCCGTTTTCACCCAGTTCCTTTCTCAGCTCAGGGTCGGATGAAAGCTTTATAATGGCCGATTTCATCTCATCTTTGCCAGAATATACAAGTCCGCAATTGTATTTTTCCACCAGGGTTTTCTGGGGCTTGCAGTCGGAAACGATCAGGGGTTTTTTCCCGAGCATATAATCATAAATCTTGTTGGCCACCCCCGATTCGTGCTGGGGGTTTTTGTGAAACGGTGCGATGCAGATATCTGAAATATCCAGGTAAACCATCAGTTCCGAAACGTCGATCCATGGAATGTAATAAACTATGTTGTCGAGCTTTTCGGAATCTATTGCCTCAAAGAACCTATTCCGGTCAGCTTTGTCGACCGGACCAATGACAAGGAACCTCGACGGATGGTTTTCACTTGCAAGTTCCTCAAAGACCTCAAGAACATCGAAAACTCCCCTTCTTTCAGCCACAACGCCGAAGTAGAGTACTACAGTCCTGGTGCAGTCGCGACTTATTCCCGGAGCAACCGCTTTTACGGAGACGGATTGCGACAGATCGGGCACATTCGGGAAGACGGTGAAGATCTCCTTTTTCAGCGACGGGTATCTGGCGAGGAGGGTATCCCTGAAATCTTCACTCAGAACAATAATCCGTGTGGCATAACCGAGATATTCGTTTTCCTTGAGCTGCCAGGCAAAGGGCCGGGCAATCAGGTTCCTGAAAAATCCTTTGGTCCAGTTGTAAGTGGTAACCGCGAAGGCATAGTTTTCGTGAAGATCGAGAACAAGTGGGATATTAAAACCCGATTTCCTTATTCCCCTTGCAGCCGGCCGCGACATATAAAGGTCGTGCACATGAAGGATGTCTATTTTGTTGCCGGTGATGAAACTGCTTATCTTTCTGCTCCACATCCACTCGTAGGCAGGAAGCGTGTTTAGCATGAAGAAAAGTACATTTTTAAGCTTTTTGCTGATCCTGATCCGGCTGACACTGAAATCTCCGGGGGACCCATATTCCTTATTATCAAAACCGAAACACAGGACAAAGACCTGATGGCCGGCTTCCGTCAGGATTCCGATCTCCTTAAGCACCCGCTTGTCATCGTTCAGATCATTATCGACTACAACACCGATTTTCATTTTTCAAGAAGTTCAGCAACTCTTTTTACTATGTTTTTCCGTGAGTACGATTCAGGGGGAGGCAGGTCAGGCAGATTCCTGTTGAGCGCCAGTTCTTCAATATATCCGGCTATCCCGTATGCATCGTTGTAGTCAAATGTTCTGCCGTGTCCGGTTTCACGGAGTATCATTGCCGCATCGCCATCGGCAGGAGCAAGGCATATAACGGGTTTGCCTGCAGCAAGATACTCGAACATTTTCCCTGTTATAATACTTCGCGAACTTTCATGGTCGGGGATTATAAGAAGCAGGACGCTGGCGCTTAGCATGTTAATCAAGGCGGTCTGATGACTGGAGAAGGGAGTGAAGCTGACGTCGGAAGAGCCGGCTCCCCTGATAAGCTTGTCTTTGATTTCGGCAGGTACCGAACCGGTAAAGCTCAACCTGTAATTTATTCCTTTGTCGGCAACGATACGCAGGGCATCAAGGAACCCGTCAACAGGATAGATGCCTGAAAGAGAACCAATGTAGGATATTGTGAAAACATCGGGGTGTTCAGGGCGGATCCCGCTGAAATCGTCTTCGTCGAATCCGTTGGAGATCACATGTATCTTGCTTTCGATACCCGGGACTTTTGAACCCAGAAGAGTTTTCAGGGATTTCCCGACGGTGGTTATCAGATCAGCCGATTGAAGGACCCGCTTTTCATAAGCGCTGTCGATCATCCTTGAAAGCGGTGTCGGGTAGAATTTCTTATAATAGTAGATATCGGTCCATGGGTCGCGCAGATCGGCAATCCACTTTATCCCCGGGTATTTAAGCCTGAGCATGAGCCCAATTAGCTGGGTGGAGTGCGGTGGGCTTGTGGTTATTATCCTGTCAATCTTCCGAGAATCTATTATTTCGCAAGCCTTTCTGAAAGCATATCTGTTCCATCCTCTCCGGGGATCGGGAATGAAGAAATTTCCCCTGATGAAGCGCGATATCCTGCCTTTCAACGAATTGTCGGTATTCATCGCGAATCCAGCCGAAGGTATTTTCGATTTGTCGCTGGAGAGCAGCCTGAACCAGTCGGTTGCCCTGGTTTTATGAATTTCGACGGGGGGAATATCCCTGGAAAGAGAGATATCGAGTGCAGGGTAGGTGGCATATTCCGGGTCGACTGTAAGGATAACCGGTTCCCAGCGGTATGAAGGAAGGTGTTTCGAGAACTTAAGCCATCTCCGGACACCTATTCCTCCCGATGGAGGCCAGTTATAGGTTATCACCAGGACCCTTTTCATGTCATATGTTTCTCAGAAGGCTAACGATGCTTACCTTTTCCTTAATAATATCCAGGAGTGCTTCAATTTTTACCCGCTCCTGCTTCATAGAGTCGCGGTATCTTATAGTGACCGATCTGTCGTCGATAGTCTGATGATCGATAGTGATGCAATAGGGTGTTCCGATCGCATCCTGCCGGCGGTATCTCCTTCCTATCGAATCCTTGTCGTCGTACTGGCAGTTGAATTCGAATTTAAGATTATGGACTATTTTTTCGGCTATTTCCGGAAGGCCGTCTTTCTTGACAAGGGGCATCACGGCAAGCTTGACGGGAGCAAGGAAAGCCGGCAGCCTCAGAACAACGCGGGTATCGGAAGAACCGTCTTCCTTTTTCAGTTCCTCTTCCCAGTATGAAGCAGCCATAACCTGCAGGAACATCCTGTCGACGCCGATCGATGTTTCGATTACATACGGAACATATGATTCACCTTTTTCCGGATCGAAGTACTGTATCTTCTTTCCGCTGTATTTCTGGTGCTGGCTCAGGTCATAATCAGTTCTGGAATGAATCCCTTCCACTTCCTTGAATCCGAAAGGGAACCTGTATTCTATATCAGTAGCAGCATTAGCATAATGCGCGAGCTTGACATGGTCGTGAAAACGATAATTTTCAGCACCGAATCCCAGCGCCTGATGCCAAAGCATCCTGGCTTCCTTCCATATGGCAAACCATTCCAGTTCGGAGCCCGGCTGAACGAAATACTGCATTTCCATCTGTTCGAATTCCCTCATCCTGAAAATGAACTGTCTGGCAACTATCTCATTACGGAATGCTTTTCCGATCTGGGCTATCCCGAAAGGTATCTTCATCCTTCCGGTTTTCTGGACGTTAAGGAAGTTGACAAAGATCCCCTGTGCTGTTTCGGGCCTCAGATAGATCTTGTTAGATCCTTCGAGAGTGGAACCCATCTCGGTCGAAAACATCAGGTTGAACTGTCTGACTTCTGTCCAGTTGCGGCTTCCGGATATCGGGCATACTATTTCGTTATCTATAATTATCTGCCTTAGTTCGGCCAGGTCGGTGTCGTTCAAGGCTTTGGAGAACCTGGCATTCAGTTCGTCAATTTTTGCCTGGTTTGCCAGTACCCGCTGGTTGGTCTCCCTGAATTTCATCTCGTCGAAGGCTTCCCCGAATCTTTCCCTGGCCTTTTCAACCTCCTTCGATATCTTCTCTTCAATCTTCGCCAGATGTTCTTCTATAAGGACATCAGCCCTGTATCTTTTTTTGGAATCCCTGTTATCTATTAAAGGATCGTTGAAAGCGTCGACATGCCCGGATGCTTTCCAGATGGTGGGATGCATGAAAATAGCTGAATCGATGCCTACAATGTTGTCATGCAGAAGCACCATGCTGTCCCACCAGTATTTCTTTATGTTGTTCTTCAGTTCGACGCCGTACTGACCGTAGTCGTATACTGCGCTTAAACCGTCATAAATCTCACTTGAGGGAAATACATAACCGTACTCCTTGCTGTGGGCTACCAGTTTCTTAAAAACATCATCCTGAGCCATAAGTCGTTTAGGTTTTTGGTGAGCAAAAGTAAATTAAAAAGTCCGGTTTAGCAATCTTGTTTCATACTGAAGTCGCCGATACAGTTCAAAGGCAGGCTGCCGCGGAAGCGAACGGGATAAGGAAAAGCATTAATTCGTATATTTAGCGATCAATAATTTCAGGAGGGGCAATGAGAAAACGTACGGATTTTCTTGTGATAGGATCAGGCATAGCGGGACTTACCTTCGCACTAAAGGCAGCGCGTTTCGGGAAAGTAGCAATTGTTACAAAATCGATACTCGATGATTCCAACACAAAGTATGCACAGGGCGGTATTGCGGCTGTATTCAGCAAGCCCGACAATTTTGAGAAGCATATAAAGGACACTCTGATCGCGGGCGATGGTATATGCAACGAGGAGGTGGTTAGGATGGTTGTGCAGGAGGCTCCGGCAAGGATACAGGATCTGATAGAAATAGGTGTTCCGTTCGACAAGAAAAAGGATGGTACCTACGACCTGGCAAAGGAGGGAGGTCATACCGAACACCGGATCCTTCACGCGAAGGACAAGACTGGCGAGGTGATCGAGAATACACTGATAAGCAGGGTGAAGAATGATCCCAACATTGAGATTTTCGAACATCATTTTGCAATTGAAATACTTACCCAGCACCATCTGGGGATAGAGGTAAAAAGGAGTTTTCCTGACATCGAGTGTTATGGCGCTTATGTTGCCGACCTCAATGAGAAGATCGTGTACACCTTTCTCGCAAAAATCACTGTCATGGCTACAGGCGGCCTTGGTAATGCCTATCAGACTACCACCAATCCCGAGGTAGCCACGGGTGACGGTGTGGCCATGGTTTACAGGGCCAAAGGGACAATTGAGAATATGGAGTTCATTCAGTTCCATCCGACCTCACTGTATGATCCTGAAAAGCGGCCGTCGTTTCTGATTACGGAAGCTCTCAGGGGATACGGGGCCATTCTCAGGAATATGGCCGGGGAGCAGTTCATGAACAGGTACGACAGCAGGGGTTCACTTGCTCCCAGGGACATAGTTGCCAGGGCAATCGACAATGAACTTAAGATATGGGGAGAGGATCATGTGTGGCTCGATTGCACCCATCTTGATCCGGCAGGATTGAGGGATCATTTCCCGAATGTTTATGAACATTGCCTGAAAAGAGGGATAGACATAACAAAGGATAAAATACCGGTAGTGCCATGTGTTCATTATTCCTGCGGCGGAATCAAGGTAGACACCGACGGGCAGAGCAACATTGAACGACTCTATGCCCTTGGGGAGGTTTCATCGACAGGTCTCCACGGAGCAAACCGTCTGGCCTCCAACTCCCTGGTGGAAGCTGTTGTCTACTCGCACAGGGCTGTGGAACACTCGGTAAAACGGTTAAAAGAGCTTGATTTTGAAGAGAAGTTGCCTGACTGGGACTATAAAGGAACTACACACCTTGAGGAAATGGTACTTATAACCCAGAGCCTTAAGGAACTCCAGTTGATAATGAGCAACTATGTAGGAATCGTCAGGTCCGACCTTCGACTTGAAAGAGCTATGGTGAGGCTTGAGATACTGTACAGGGAGACGGAAAGCCTCTATAAGCGATCGCTGATTTCAAAACAGATATGTGAACTCAGGAATCTGATAAATGTGGGATATCTTATAATCAAGATGGCAATGAACAGGAAGGAGAGCATTGGCCTCCATTATTCGATCGATTATCCAAAGAGAACAAGTTCCCCGAAGTAAAAAACTGATATAATGAACCATCTTGAATCGTCATTCACTGGCAAAAATGCCGTATGGAGGTATATAGTAATGTTTGCGGCCATACTTCTGGCTACAAATACAATAGGTGCAATACCGCTCCTTCTGGGATATAGTTCAAAGGTTGCCGGCGATCCTGAGCTTATAGGAAAGATTGCCGATGATCCGGGCAATCTCGGGGTTCTCGGGTTCGAACCAAATATTGGTCTTCTTATGAATCTTTTTCCCTTCATAATAGGGATACTGGCTTTTGTTTTGCTAATCAAGCCTCTGAATCAACGATCCTTTGGTGCGACTATCAATGGTGCACGCAGTTTCCGTTGGGACAGGTTCCTGAAATCCGGCTTTGTATGGCTTATCCTGTCGGCCCTTTATCTGTTTGTATACATGAAAGCCGATCCCTCGAATTTCAGGTTGAACAACGCTTCAGGAACCCTTCTTCCCCTGATATTGATATGTCTGGCCCTGATTCCCTTCCAGGCTGCCTTCGAGGAGATACTTTTCAGGGGTTATCTGATGCAGGGATTTGCAGTGCTCTTCAGAAACAGGTGGCTTCCGGTGGTGCTGACGTCAGTACTGTTCGGTCTGATGCACTCGTTTAACCCTGAGGTTGATGAGTTCGGATTTATGATGATGATGCCTCAGTACATCACTTTCGGGCTCGTCTTTGGGATTGTCACCATCCTCGACGACGGTATCGAAGCTGCAATAGGGGCCCATGCTGCCAACAATATATTCCTGTGTATTATGGTTACGCATAAGTCGTCGGCTCTTCAGACTGATGCCATTTATGAGCAGTTAAACATCCAACCCATGACCGAATTTGCAGGCCTGCTTATTACCGGGATATTATTTGTAATTGTGATGAAGAAGCTGCTGAAATGGGATTCGTGGTCATTGCTGACGGCACGTGTCGAACCGCCCCGGGAAGATGATCAGAGCCCGTACACCGATGTTCTGTCGTCAGTACGGTAGCTGCCCCATTTTTCGCTGATTTCGTTTATTATTTCCCTTATCTGCTCAGGTTCGGGAGTGGTCAGAAGTTTCAGCCTTGTTTCTTTAAAATGAGGAAGACCCTTGAAATAGTTTGAGAGATGTCTTCTCATCTCAAAGATTGCTTTTTTGCCTTCCTTGAACTCGATCGATTTATCGAGATGAAGCAGTGCAAGCTTTGCTTTTTCTGAAACCGTCGGTTCGGGGAGGAGCTCTCCGGTATCGAGGTAATGCCTTATGTCTCTGAAGATCCATGGTCTGCCCACCGTTGCCCTTCCGATCATAATACCGTCGACTCCGTACCTGCTGAACATTTCCCTGGCTTTTTCCGGACTG
The DNA here is from genome assembly GCA_016936695.1 of Bacteroidales bacterium. GTDB lineage: Bacteria > Bacteroidota > Bacteroidia > Bacteroidales > VadinHA17 > LD21. The sequence goes on from JAFGXK010000159.1 coordinate 10,441, forward strand.
TCTATGTCTCCGTTACCGATTACCGGAATTTTCATTCTTGGGTTGTTTTTTACTTCGCCGATAAGTGTCCAGTCGGCCGTTCCTTTGTAAAGCTGGGCCCTTGTCCTTCCGTGGATTGTTAAAGCGGCTATGCCTGTATCCTGGAGTTGTTCGGCTACCTCCACAATGTTTTTGCTCTCCTCATCCCATCCGATGCGGGTCTTGACTGTTACCGGTAGTTTGACAGCCTTTACAATTGCCTCGGTCATTGATATCATCAGGGGAATATTGCGAAGCATTCCGGCTCCGGCGCCCCTGTTGGCTATTTTCTTAACCGGACATCCGAAATTTATGTCAATCAGTTCCGGCCGGGCATTTTCCGCGATCAGGGCGGCTTCGACCATGGCATCGGTCAGATGACCGTAAAGCTGAATGCCTATAGGTCGCTCGAAATCATTAATATCAAGTTTCTTCACGCTCTTCTGACCATCCCTTATCAGACCGTCGGATGATATGAATTCGGTGTACATGAAATCCGCACCGTTCAGCTTGCATAAAAAGCGGAATGACGGATCAGTGATATCCTCCATCGGAGCAAGGAACAGAGGATATTTGCCGAGCTGTATATTTCCTATGGTCAAGAAGGTATTTGTTAAGGCCAGATTGTGCTTTGTGCCTCCGCAGGTGATCCGGTTTTGTTCAGCTCACTCTTTCTGTAGAAATAGACTATGCCGTAATTCTCGCTGGCCGGCATTCTTTTATCTTCAGGCAGGGTGCTGTGGGTATTTTCGATCTCATTCCAGATCTGTTGGATCAGTTCGTCGGCTTCTTTTCTTAATTCGTAGTTCTTTTCCGAATAATCAAGGGTCCTTTTGGCAAGCGTTTTCTGGAAATTCCAGGATTCAAGAAAATTCTGGTATCTTACTTTTACCACTGCAATGGTTGGATTGGTTATTGGGGAGCCGCCTTTTCTTATCCGGAATTCTTCCCCCTCTATTATCCTTTTCCCCCAGCTTATAAGTTCATTTTCGGTATTAAGCGAAGGAACCGTTGATTCGTTTGTTGCCAGTCCGTAAAAAGCCCTGGTCTCGGCCGGAAGATCGCCCCTGAAGATGGCCATGTTCATAACCCTTATGAAATGCGTCAGGTAAAGCCTTGCTTTCCTGATTATCTCGGCGTATTCCTTGCTTTTGTTGTTCTGCGAAGCATACGACTGGCGCTGTAGCATGATCATGTTCTCAAACTGAGGAAGAAATCTCTGGAGCTTAACGATCATTTTGGGAGAGAAGGCCATCTGGTTAGGCGGAACCTCTCGTCCTTTCTCGAGTGCGATTCTCATCGCCCTGATACGTGCGGCATCAGTATTGGGTAATCTTCTGTAAGGCATAAGATCAGGTTGGTGTTAGCAAAGTGTTGATAACATTAATGCGAATATAATAACGTTTTGTTAATATCCAATAGTATTCGCAGAGTAAAATATTTAATATTAAAGTGTTCTGATTACAGAATTTATGATCAACCTGTTAATAAATAATTATGACCTGATTTTAAGTGACTGAAAAATGGGATTGTATCGCTGAGGATATTAACTTAGCTGAATCGTTGAATCAGTAAAAAAAATCGGATATGTTCAAAAAGGAAGTTTATATCAGCCGCAGGGCCAGGCTGCATGAAATTATAAAATCAGGGCTTGCCCTTTTCGTAGGGAATGTTGATTCCCCGATGAATTATCCTGCCAACCAGTATCATTTCAGGCAGGACAGTGATTTTCTCTATTATTTCGGACTTGATCTGCCCGGATTTGCCGGCCTGATGGATTTTGATACTGGGAAGGACTGGATATTCGGCAAGGATGTCGACATAGACGATATCATCTGGATGGGTCCGCAGCCTACTGTTAAGGAGCTTGCACTTGGATGCGGAGTGGTCAGCACGGCTCCTTTTACGAAGCTTGAAAGCGTAATTGGCGATGCCCTTTCAAAAAAGAGAAAAGTTCATTTTCTGCCTCCTTACAGGGGCGAGAATAAAATGACGCTTGGAGCCCTTCTCAGGGAGAATCCATGCCAGATGAAAACACTGGCATCAGTCGATCTGATCAAGGCCATCATATCCATGCGATCAATAAAGGAACAGGTTGAGATTGCCGAGATTGAAAAAGCAGTGGCTGTAGCTTATGAGATGCATACCACTGCAATGAAGATGTGCAAGCCCGGGGTAAAGGAGCAGGAGATATTTGGGGCCATAGAGGGGATTGCGCTTGCACATGGCGGCGGTACTTCCTTCCCGATAATTCTGAGCGTCAACGGACAGACACTTCACAACCATAATCACGACAACATCCTGAAGAAAGGCCGGATGATGGTGACTGATGCCGGTGCTGAATCGAACATGCACTACAGTTCTGATATAACCCGAACCACACCTGTCGGCGGTAAATTCAACAGGAAGCAGAAAGAAATATATGAGATAGTGCTGAAGGCAAACACAGAGTCGATAAAGACCGCGAAGCCGGGCATCTCAAACCGTGACCTTCATCTGAATGCATGCAGTATAATTGCATCTTCCCTGAAGGAACTCGGTCTGATGAAAGGAGACACGGCAGAAGCAGTTGAAAAGGGAGCCCATGCCCTGTTTATGCCTCACGGACTGGGCCACATGATGGGACTCGACGTTCACGATATGGAAGGACTTGGAGAGAATTATGTGGGCTACAGCGATGAAGTTAAGAGAAGTGAACAGTTTGGGCTTACCTTCCTGAGGTTTGCTCTTCCATATAAGCCGGGTCATGTTTTCACGGTGGAACCCGGCATTTACTTCATACCTGAGTTAATCAGCAAATGGGAATCGGAGGGTAAGTTCAGGGAATTCATCAACTACAAAAAGCTGGCCGATTGGATGGAAATCGGTGGTATCAGGATCGAGGATGACGTTCTTATCACTGAAAAAGGGCATAAGCTTCTGGGCAAACCAATTCCAAAAACGGTTGCCGATATTGAGGCATTATGCTCATAGGAGCATTTAATCCTGTCCGCGGAGCGCGTTGAAAAGGTCAGAATGCCTTGTAGTATTCCCTGTTGAGGCGTGCAATATTGGTAAGTTTAATCTGTTTCGGGCATTCAGCTTCGCAGGCTCCGGTATTTGAGCAGTTGCCGAATCCGAGTTCATCCATTTTCTCAACCATGGCCCTCGCCCTGTCCTTCGCCTCCACCCGGCCCTGGGGAAGCAGCGCGTATTGTGAGATCTTTGCGGATACGAACAACCTGGCCGAGGCATTTTTACAGGCGGCCACACAGGCTCCGCATCCTATGCATATGGCCGAATCGAAGGCGGCCTCTGCGTATTTTTTCTGTACAAGTATTGAATTTGCTTCCGGGGCGGCGCCGGTATTAACCGAAATAAACCCGCCGGCTATCTGAATCTTATCCATTGCACTCCTGTCGACAATAAGATCTTTTATTACAGGGAAGGGTTTAGCTCTCCATGGTTCAATCGTTATAGTGTCGCCGTCACTAAAGTGCCTCATAGAGAGCAGGCATGTGGTCACAGCAGGTACCGGACCGTGGGGATGGCCGTTTATATACATTCCGCACGAACCGCAGATACCCTCCCTGCAGTCGTGTTCAAAGGCGACAGGTTCATCACCTGTTTCCACAAGCTTCTTATTCAGTGCATCGAGCATCTCCAGGAATGACATCTCAGGGGAAACGTTTTCCATTTTGTAAGTCACAAATTTCCCTTTCGTTTTTGCATTCTTCTGCCGCCATATCTTAAGTGTCAGCTTCATAGTATTTGATGATTAGAATTTTATGATGTCTTGCGGTCGTGCAGTCTTGCAGTCTTGCAGTCGCCTAATGTCATGCCTTTGCGCCTTTATGCCTTTACGCCTTTACGCCTTTACGCCTCTACGCCTCTACGCCTTTATTTATAACTCCTTACCTTCATTTCGACTTCTTCAAATTTAAGCGGTTCCCTGTTAAGGATATGGGGTTTGCCTTCTCCTGCATATTCCCAGGCCGCAACATAAGTATAGTCAGCATCATTTCTGAGAGCCTCACCGTCGGGAGTCTGGTATTCTTCCCTGAAATGGGCCCCGCACGATTCCTTTCTGTTCAGGGCATCAGAGACAAGCAGGTCGGCAAGTTCAAGGAAATCAGATACTCTGGAGGCTTTTTCAAGTTCCTGGTTCAGGTCTTTTAACGACCCAGGCACCCTTAGGTCTTTCCAGAACTCATCCCTGAGATCCTTTATCAGTTCAAGCGCTTTAAGCAGACCTTTTTCGTTTCTCGTCATCCCGCAGAAGTCCCACATTATTTTACCCAATCGTCTGTGGAACGAAGCAGCCGTTTGTTTCCCACTGATGGAAATCAGCTTATCGAGCCTGTCGGCGACTGATTTTTCAGCTTCTTCAAATTCAGGTCCTTCGGCTTGTATCCTGGGGACTCTTATCTGGTCGGCCAGGTAGTTCCCTATAGTTACAGGTAGAATGAAATAACCATCGGCGGCTATCTGCATCAGTGAGCTTGCCCCCAGGCGGTTTGAACCGTGGTCGGAGAAGTTTGCCTCCCCAATTGCATAAAGCCCGGGGATGGTTGTCATAAGCTCGTAGTCGACCCACAGACCTCCCATTGTGTAGTGGCCGGCTGGGTAAATCCTCATTGGTTCTGAATAAGGGTCAGAGCCTGTAATGGTTCTGTACATCTCGAAGAGGTTGCCATATTTCCCTTCGATGGCATTTTTCCCCTGTTTGTTTATGGAATCCCTGAAATCGAGGTAAACGGCAATTCCTGTAGGTCCCACACCGTATCCGGCGTCGCATCTTTCCTTTGCCGCCCGGGAGGCAATATCTCTTGGCACAAGGTTTCCGAAGGCCGGATAGCGTCTTTCGAGGTAGTAGTCTCTTTCATCCTCCGGTATCTCATTGGCAGGCCGTTTATCTCCTAAGGTCTTCGGTACCCAGATTCGTCCGTCATTTCTTAGCGACTCTGACATAAGTGTAAGCTTTGCCTGGAATTCGTTCATCTGAGGGAGTGAAGTAGGATGGATCTGGACGAAGCTCGGGTTAGCGAAGTAGGCCCCCCTTTTATATGCTTTCCATGCTGCTGTGGCGTTGGAGTTTACTGCAAGGGTGGAGAGGTAGAAGATGGTTCCATAACCTCCTGTTGCAAGCACAACAGCATGGGCCGAATGTCTTTCAATTTCACCGGTGATCAGGTTCCGGGTGATAATTCCCCGGGCTCTTCCGTCAATCACCACCAGGTCGAGCATCTCCCTTCGGGGGTACATTGTTACGGTCCCTTTTTTTATCTGCCGGTTGAGTGATGCATAGGAAGCGAGAAGGCATTGCTGGCCTGTTTGTCCCTTTGCGTAGAAGGTCCTGGAGACCTGTACTCCCCCGAACGAACGGGTATTGAGAGTGCCTCCGTAATCCCGGGCAAAGGGTACTCCCAGTGCTGCGAAATGATCGATAACCTGATTGCTAACTTCGGCAGCCCTGTATACATTGGCTTCGCGCGACCTGTAGTCGCCGCCCTTTATCATATCGATAAACAGCCGGTAAACACTGTCGCCGTCGTTCTGGTAGTTCTTGGCTGCATTTACACCTCCCTGCGAAGCTACTGCATGTGCCCTACGCGGGGAATCGTGATAACTGAAGGTTTTCACGTTGTATCCCAGTTCGCCCAGGGAAGAAGATGCTGCTGCTCCTGCAACTCCGGTACCGACTACTATTATATCGATTTTCCTTTTGTTTGCGGGATTGACCAGTTTAACCGAATTTTTGTAATTAGTCCACTTCAGAGCAAGCGGTCCATCGGGGATCTTAGCATTGAGTTTTTCCATATACTGAATTTTTTCTATCTGAACTGCCATAGTGTTATTGAAATAACAGCGAAGCCGGCAGGGATGGCAATGGCGTATATCCAGGCGAATACATTAATGACAGGGTTCCAAAACCTGTTGTTAAGTCCGAGAGTCTGAAATGCCGATGAAATGGCATGGTAAAGATGCAGGCCGAGAAGTATGAAACACAATAGATAAATATAGTTGTAGGCAGGTATTCTGAATAGCTCATGCGCTACAGAATAAAAATCATCAGGATTCCCCTTCACTAGTCCGAGCCGCATAAAGTAAAAATTGAAGAAGTGAATTACAAGGAAGGTAAATACCGAAGCACCTGTCCAGATCATGAATTTCGAAAAAAAGGATGTTTTTGTTTTTATGCCTATTTCATACCCGACCGGTCTGGCCATCCAGTTCTTTATCTGAATATAAACACCGTAGAAGATATGGATCAGGATAGCTGAAACAAGCAAAATTTCGATTATCCTGATCAGAGGAAACGTTGCCATGAAATGGGCTGCCTTATTGAAAGGTACGGGATCACTTTTCAGAAGCATGAAGTTTATAGCCATATGGACAGGCAGAAACAAAATAAGGAAAAGGCCTGCCAGGGCCATCACAAACTTTTTTGAAACGGAGGAGAATAGTACTTTATCCATGGTCCGCGAGTTTTTGGAATTTTCTGAGCCGAACAATTTTTATAAAAATAAAACTAAATAACCACATTATCAATTCCTGCGATTAAGTATATTTAACAAGAGTTACGGGTAAGCGGTACGCGGTACGGGGTATGCGGTACGCGGTAAGTCAATGCCTAAATAACGTTGACCTTTTTATTACTTAATTCACTTCTTTTATAATTACAATTCTGATGATGATTTACTGTTGATAA
>JAFGXK010000160.1 GCA_016936695.1 Bacteroidales bacterium
TCCAGAACACTGCTTGCCAGTCCTCTGGTAGCAGCCGCTGCAGCCATTACGGGAAAAGTGACTGATCCGCGCGAATTCATCCGTTAGAACAATTTAAAGGAGACAAAAATGTCAAAAGAAAAATTCACATTGCTCGAATCCACCTGTGTTCCTCTTCCGTTCGAGAACATCGATACCGATCAGATAATCCCGGCTCGGTTCCTTACCGCAACTACAAGGGAAGGATTCGGGGAAAACCTGTTCCGCGATTGGCGTTATGACAAGTCGGGACAAAAGAACAAGGATTTCATTCTGAACAACGACAGTTACGGAGGAAAGATCCTTGTTGCAGGAAAGAATTTCGGAAGCGGTTCCAGCAGGGAACATGCCATATGGGCTATTTACGACTACGGGTTCAGGGCAGTGGTCTCGAGTTTTTTTGCCGATATCTTCAGGAACAATTCGCTTAACAACGGATTGCTTCCGGTTGTCGTTCCGGAGAAATTCCTTGACAGCCTGATGGATATGGTACTCAATGATCCTGATCAGAAAGTCCGGATAGATCTTGAAAATCAGGTTATTTCAACAGTTCCAGACGGCGATCCGGTACACTTTGAGATAAATCCCTATAAAAAGGAATGCCTTCTGAAAGGACTTGACGACATTGACTATCTTCTCTCAAAGAAGGATCTTATCACAGCATTTGAACTGGCAAAAAAGTCAGAAGATGAGAATTGAAATAATGGATACTACCCTTAGGGATGGGGAGCAGATGCAGGGTATTTCATATACTCCGGTGGAAAAACTTCACATAGCAGCGCTTTTATTAAAAGAAGTGAAAGTCGATCGCATTGAGGTAGCCTCGGCACGGGTTTCCACCGGCGAAATTGAAGCTCTTAAAATGATCACCAGGTGGGCCCGGCGCAATAATTTCCTGAAAAGAGTCGAAGTTCTTGGATTTATTGACGGAGATATTTCAATCAGATGGATCCACGATGCGGGAGGAAAAGTTATCAACCTGCTCTGCAAAGGATCATTAAGACATCTCGAAAAACAGCTGCGCAAGACACCCGAACAGCATGTGGATGATATCAGAGGTATTATAAGAAAAGCTGAAGAGCTTGATATGCAGGTTAATATATACCTTGAAGACTGGTCGAACGGAATGATCGGATCGGAAGATTATGTGTTCTACATGCTTGATAGCCTGAAGGATGACAGGATTGAAAGATTTATGCTTCCCGATACTCTTGGCATATTGAATCCGGATCAGACCTATTCCTTCTGCAAAAAAATGGTAGAAAGATATCCTTCACTAAATTTCGATTTCCATCCTCACAACGATTATGACCTTGCCGTAGCAAATATATACGCAGCAGTTAAGGCAGGGATTACAGGAGTTCATACAACAATAAACGGGTTGGGTGAAAGGGCCGGGAATGCTCCGCTGTCGAGCGTAATAGGTGTACTGCATGATCAGCTTGGCGCCGAAACCGGTGTCAATGAATTTGAGATCACAAAGGCAAGCAAGATAGTTGAGACATTCAGCGGGATCAGAGTACCTGTAAACAAGCCGGTAGTTGGTGAAAATGTTTTCACACAGACCTCCGGGGTTCATGCAGATGGGGACTCAAAAGACAACCTTTATTTCAATAACCTTCTGCCGGAAAGATTCGGGAGGAAAAGGAAGTATGCTCTTGGAAAACAATCGGGAAAAGCTACAATCAGGAAAAACCTTGAAGAATTCGGTCTCGATCTGGATCCTGAATCCCTGACAAAAGTGACGCAGCGCGTAATTGAGCTTGGCGATAAAAAGGAGAATGTGACAACCGAGGATCTGCCTTTCATTATCTCCGATGTTCTGGGAAACGACAGGAGTGATTTCAAAATATTCATTAAGAACTATTCGCTTTCACTTTCATACGGTCTAAAACCATTTGCGAGTGTTCAGATCGAAATTGATGGAAAACTTTACCAGGAGACATCTTCCGGTGACGGTCAGTACGATGCCTTCATGAAAGCACTTAGGATAATTTACGACAGGCTGGGAAAAGAACTTCCCTCGCTTACCGATTATGAAGTATCAATTCCTCCGGGAGGAAAAACGGATGCACTTGTCGAGACTGTCATAACCTGGAATTTCAGGAACAGGGAATTCAGGACAAAGGGACTCGACGGTGACCAGACTGAGTCGGCGATCAAGGCTACTGAGAAAATGCTTAACATCGTCGAGAACAACGAGATCAGGATTGGCGATACAATATATCTTAACAACCACAATGAATAATAATCTGAAACAATAACCGAATGAACAGAACATACAATATTGCAACCATCCCCGGTGACGGGACGGGACCGGAAGTGGTGAGACAAGGCAGGAAAGTGCTTGCTGCAGCCGCAAATAAATATGGATTTAATCTCAATTTTGAGGAATTTGATTTCGGAGGCGACCGATATCTCAGGACGGGCGAGATTCTGCCCGATTCAGCCACGGAGGAACTCCGGAAATTTGACTCAATTTTCCTCGGGGCAATAGGTCATCCTGATGTGAAACCCGGAATTCTGGAAAAGGGAATTCTTCTCAGGCTGCGGTTTGAACTTGATCAGTATGTTAATCTGAGGCCTATAAAATTGTATCCCGGCGTTGCCACTCCGCTTAAAGACAAAGGTCCCGAACATATTGACTATGTAGTTGTAAGGGAAAACACCGGAGATGTATACACTGGAAGCGGCGGGGTAACAATGAAGGGCACTCCGCATGAGGTAGCCATGCAAAATATGGTTTACAACCGTTTTCTTGTCGACAGATGCCTGAGGTATGCTTTTGAATTTACAAGAAAAAGAAATAAAAGGAAGACGCTTGCCCTTTGCGGAAAGACAAATGTCCTGACATACGTCTTTGACCTATGGGAAAGGGCATTTCATGAAATGGGACAAGCTGAATATCCTGACATCAAAAGGGAATATTACCATGTCGATGCCACCTGCATGTGGATGATCAAGAACCCTGAATGGTTCGATGTCATTGTTACCACAAACATGTTCGGAGACATAATTACAGACCTCGGAGCCATAACCCAGGGAGGAATGGGGATCGCAGCAGGAGGGAATATAAATCCTGAAGGAGTATCGATGTTCGAGCCTATTGGCGGTTCTGCTCCGAAGTATACGGGAATGAATGTAATAAATCCTCTTGCAGCAATTGCCTGCGGAGGCATGATGCTGGAGCAGCTGGGGGAAGCAGAAGCAGCCCGGGCTATTGAGAATGCCATCATGGATGTTACAGCCAGCAAATTGAAAGACCTCGGCGCTGGTAAAATGGGATATTCAACAACCGAAGTTGGCGATCTGGTTGCAGAACGGGTATAAAGGGCGTATAGATTTTTAGCGAAATGATGATAATTATTAAA
>JAFGXK010000161.1 GCA_016936695.1 Bacteroidales bacterium
GGCGGGCTTCGGGGTACTAGCCTGACTGGCTATTATATTTTGCAATGAACCTGTGATCCGTTCATTATTCCTGAAGGCAACCACGAATGCGTCGCTGTAACCTTCCCTGCGAAGCTGTGCCTGAAGTCCGGCTGCCGCTGAAGGAGAAAGAAATTCTCCTGCACATGATTTGTATGTGCCATTCGAGAAATACTCAAAAACATCGTATTTCTTTCCACCTATCGTGATGGTTCTGTCAGCCCTTTTTGCAGAGGTGGCCTGGAACTGCACACGGAACACAATAGCATCGGGATCGGGGGCAGCCTGTGTTTTAACCTCAACAGGAACCGGATCCGCTACCTTTGCTTCTTCGGCAACTTTCTGCACGGGCTTTTCAACAGGCGGTAAAGCTTCCTGCACAACGGGTTCAGGCTCTTCCTGTATAACCGCAACCGGTATTACCTCCTCTTCAGCAGTGATTACCGTCCGGGCAATAAGACTGAAGACCTCCTGAAGGTTGCCGGCATTGCCGAGAGCCATCTGATCCCTCAGGGTAACCTTGAATAATTGCGGAGCTTTCCCTGCCTGCTTGTATCTTGTTGTGAAGAAAGCCGATTTACCGTCGGTCAAGCTTAGTTTGAACGCAAGATCATCATCCGGAGTGTTGATAAGTTCGGTGAGATTGGCCGGTTTGTCCCATTTGCCTCCGTTGTACCTGCAGAAAAAGATGTCATGACCTCCTGAACCGGATATGCCGTCAGATGAGAAATACAGGTTATTGTCCTGGTCAAGGAATGGCGTCAGTTCATCTCCCTTGGTGTTTATCAGGTTTCCCAGATTTATGGGAGCGGACCACTCGGTACCCTCCCTGTAGGAAATGAAAAGATCAAGCCCGCCCAGGCTTTCGCTCCTGTTGCTGCTGAAAACCATTTTTTCACCGTCGGGCGACAGTGCAGGATGGGAATAAAGCGACCTGTCAGAGCAGAAACTAACCGGTTTGGTGTCGCTGATCCATTCATGTTTTTTGTTTCTGGCAAGCTCATACCTTGCCTTGAAGATCTTCTCAGGCTCCCTGCTCGAAGGCTTCCTGGTATAATACATCACCGTATAGTCATAGTTAAAGGTCATTGCCTCAGTTGGAACCTGCCAGGAGAGGGTAGGAGAGAAAAGATTGCGGGAGCCGGTAACGGTATCGAGAGGAACCGCATAATAGGTATCGATCTTTCCAAAAGAGGTGTGACTCTCAAGCATCCTGGCCTCATTTTTCGTATCCGAAAGAAAAACAATGCCGTCGCGGTAGAACTGAACACCTGATGAGGGTGAAACAACATCAAGGCTGAATCTGTCAACTTTAATCAGATCCATGAAATTCTGCTGCCCCGCTGACTGCGCTGAAGCAATGCCGGCAGTAAATGCAATAAGCATCATTGTTGCCGGTAAAGACAATATTTTTTTAATTGCTATTTTCATAATCCAGACATAAACATTTTACCAGTGTCCGCTTTTAATGTAGCCCGACTTGTTGGGCGAGAAATTGATACCCACAGCAATCTCCGAAGTTAAGGCTTTTTTGTAGAATGGCGAATCCTTGGGCAGAGCAAAATAAGTTCCGACGTAAAATTTGGGATACCTGTACTGGAAAAAGAATGAAACTTTGCTGTAGTCGTTGAAATAGGTCCCGATACAGAAATTGCCCACATACAGTTTCAGAAGTGGTTCAATGTTTTCCTTAATATTGAACGAAAGCGAATCGTCTGTATGAATTAAAATAGACGGTTCAAATACAATATCCAGGGCTTCACTAAGCACAAATTTGTAACCGCCGATAAGATGATACTGCCTTGAGACAGGAACTGTATAATTATGCAGCGTTGCCGTGTCTTTAGGCGGATTCAGCAGATTGGTCGCAGAGATCCCGGCATAAGCCTTTGGATTGTAAACATAGACACCGAAATCGATATTGGGATAACTGAATTCCTTGTATGGTATTTCCTGGTCTGCTTTCCCTTCCTGGAAATGATACATCCCCTTGACCGCTGCCCCAATCGAAACGAACGACAATCCCCTTCTGCTAAGAGGTATGTGATACGCTGCCGATGCGCTTACTCCGGCATTGTGTGTCGAGTCGCCGGCTTCGTATTCATTGTAGCCGTATAACCCGACACCGGTGTTTGAATAGGAATAAGTCCTTCCCGAAGGAAGATAGCCCAGCACTTTTTTGGTCAGACGGGTGTTCCCGCTAAGGATCTGGGAAGAAGACTGTCCCCTGAAACCTGCGTTCATGTCGACAGATAAGTAATCCTTGCTTCCGGCGGCGGCAGGATTCAGGACAAACGGAGTGTATATCCTGTATGAAACCGGATTGAAGGGTGATTGCTGCCCGAATGATGATGTACAGGCGATTATGGCTAAAAAGATGAGTAGGATTTTTTTATTCAATGGCATATGGGTTTTAATAAAAATTTAACTCCGGCATTAATAATTATTAACCTAAGTTGCCAGTTACTGGGTGCTTGTTGCTAGTTGTCTGAAATGAACACTTTAAATTTTATTGATTATTAAAAGTATTAAATATTTCCTTTTGAACTATAAATTTTAACCAGCAACCAGCAACCAGCAACCAGCAACCAGCAACCAGCAACCAGCAACCAGTAACCAGTAACCAGTAACCAGCAATTAATTATAACGACAAAATAACAAACTAATTGCCGATAAATATTGAATTAATGATGTTTATTGTCCGCCTGGCGCATAAAATCTTTAGTCCGCTTACTCTTTGCCTTTAAGCCATTCCTCAACAGTCTGTGGACTTAGTCCGGACAGGCCGAGCTTGTTCTTTTTATTATACCCGTTCAGATCGTTCGACAACTTGCCTGCCTTTGCTGTCTCCTTCAGCTTTGCGAATGTTGTGAACCCAAGCTTTTTCAGGGGTTCAATCCATTCTTCCGGGATCCCGGCTTCCATGTATTCTTCTTTAGTACTTTCAACCGGAGGTTTATGAATAAGCGGTTTCATCTGGGGGAACAGGAGAACATCCTGGATCGAGGGCTGATTGGTAAGCAGCATTGCCAGCCTGTCGATGCCAATACCCATCCCTGAGGTGGGAGGCATGCCGTATTCGAGTGCTTTTACAAAATCAAGGTCAATGAACATGGCCTCATCATCACCCTTCTCAGATAGCTTCAACTGATCCTGAAATCTCTCGAGCTGATCCACCGGATCATTAAGTTCCGAATAGGCATTAGCAATCTCCTTACCGTTTATCATCAGCTCAAACCTTTCAACCAGACCGGGTTTGCTACGGTGCTTCTTCGTCAGCGGAGAGGTCTCAGCGGGATAATCGATTATGAATGTGGGCTGAATATAATTATGCTCGCATTTCTCTCCGAAAATTGTATCGATAAGCTTGCCCTTGCCCATCTCAGGTGTATGAGGCACTTCAAGCCTGTCACATACCTTTCTCAGTTCCTCTTCAGTCATCCCCGTGATGTCGACCCCGGTATTCTCCATGATTGCATCCGTCATCGATATCCTTTTGTACGGCGGAGTGAGGTTAATTGTAAGGTCACCATAAACGATTTCAGTCCTTCCGTGAATATCCATCACGGCTTTCCGGATTATCTCCTCGGTAAAACTCATCATCCAGAAGTAGTCCTTGTATGCCACGTATATTTCCAGCACCGTGAACTCGGGATTATGGTTACGGTCCATGCCTTCATTTCTGAAATCCTTCGCAAATTCATAAACACCCTCGAATCCTCCCACTATCAGTCTTTTGAGGTAAAGCTCATTGGCAATCCTGAGATAAAGTGGTATGTCGAGTGTATTGTGATGAGTGATGAAAGGCCTTGCCGAAGCACCTCCCGGGATGGGCTGGAGAATGGGGGTTTCCACTTCAAGGTACCCCTGTGAATTGAAAAGCTCGCGCATCGATTGCACTATCATTGTCCGGTTCCGGAACACGTCGCGTACATGCGGATTGACTATGAGATCTACGTAACGCTGGCGGTAGCGCATCTCAGGATCGGTGACAGCATCATAGAAGATTCCGTCCTTTTCCTTTACCACCGGCAGCGGCCTGATCGATTTGCTAAGTATTGTGAACTCCCTGACATGAACTGTAATCTCGCCCATCTGGGTCCTGAAAACATGACCTTTTACCCCGATGATGTCACCCATGTCGAGCAGGCGCTTGAAAACAGTGTTGTAAAGGGTTTTGTCCTCACCCGGACAAAGATCATCCCTTCTGGCATAGATCTGTATCCTTCCTGTCGAATCCATCAGTTCGGCGAAGGAGGCATTCCCCATGATCCGGCGGCTCATTATCCTTCCGGCAAGGCATACATCCCCGAACTTCGATTCATCCTTGTCAAATTCATTCAATATGTCGGCAGCATAGGCATTCGTCTTGTATTCGGCTGCCGGATACGGATCGATGCCAAGCTTTCTCAGTTCAGCAAGCGCATCCCTCCGTATCAGTTCCTGTTCACTTAACATCATAAACCGGTCGCTTAAAATTTTTGCAAAGATATCAAAATTCAGCTATTGCCTGAACGCGGCTCACGAATGTTTGTACGAGCAGATCTGATCGTTGAACCGTTCCCTGAGCATCCTGGTTACAGGTCCCGGAACTCCGCCTCCGATCTCAAAATTATCCACCCTGACGACAGGGGTGATTTCACCTGATGTATTGGTTATGAATATCTCCTGAACCTTCGACAGTTTTTTGAGGGCTATAGCTTCCTCCTTTACGGGGATACCCTCCCTGCGGGCCAGTTTGATAAAGTTTTTCCGTGTGATGCCGGATAATATGTTTTCAGATTCAGGATGGGTATAGACAATCCCTTTCTGAACAAAGAAGATATTGGAGTGCGAGCATTCGGTGATCAATCCGTTCCTGACAAAGGCACATTCAAAGAAACCATTGCTGACTGCATCCTGGAAACCAAGCGTGTTGGGCAAAAGGGCAATGGATTTGATGTCGCAGCGCGCCCATCTGATGTCTTCCTTAACAGTTATGGCAACTCCCGACTCCCTGCCGGCATTCTCGGGTGTGAATTCCCTTGCAAAGGCATAGGTTGTCGGACCTACAGGAGGCGAGGGGAATGCATGGGTACGGCTGGCGGCTCCTCTTGTTACCTGAAGATAAACAAGAGCCTGTGAATTCGCAAGATGATTCAGCTTTACGAGTTCCCTGGCAATTACCGGGAATTTGTCCTCCTCCGGCCACGAAATCAGAGTTTCCCTGAGACTCCTTTTCATCCTTGCCATATGACCATCCATTTCAAAAAAGAATCCCTGGTACCACCTTACTACTTCATAAATACCTTCCGCAAACAGAAATCCGCGGTCATCAGGACTTATCCTGATCTCATCTCTGGGCATGAAAGTGCCATTGAAATATGCTATGTCCATTTTGCTTTCCGGTTAACTAATTTATAAACAGATCAGTCCTGAAAAAGTTTACTGTTCCGCAACTGGTGTTTGCCAGTTCATGTCTCTGATCTGTCATTTATCCGGGTTCGATCACCTCGGTGTTGTAATCGATTTCCGACCTTGCATCCTCCGGCGATCTGAAGTTTCCGCAGGCCGCCTGAACGAATAGGGAGGCTCCCAGCACGGTAGTCTCCTTTTGTTTTATTACCCTGAGAGGCACGCCGGACGATCTGGCCCTGAGCCTGTTCCACAGCCGGTTACGTGATCCGCCACCAACGCAAAGTATGCTTCCGGCCCTGAATCCTCCGGCATTCTCAAGCGCGGTCCGGCCTTCCGCCAGCCTTTGGGAAAGTGATTCGAGAACAGCCCTGAATATTTCATCCCTGGTCGAGTCCATGGAAAGTCCGAGGATCTGACCTCCTGGCCTGCCTTCCCTTTCCTCATAGAACTTCGGGATCACTTTCACCCCGTTGCAGCCGTCGGCGACTTTTTCTGCTCCTTCTATCATAAGGTCGAAAGCATCATCGCCAAGGTCGCTGTAAAGATTCCGTCGCACCCATTCAACGACGCCGGATGCAATCCACTGTGTGCCAATATTGAAAAGACCAGGTCTTGAATCAAGTTCGGTGGTGATGCCCATATCCAGTTGTTCAGGTCCGGCTCTGAAACTTCCTGCCCTGACCATCAGTATTTCCCAGGTTCCTGAACTAAGAACCGGCTCGTCTTTTCCCGCGCCCGATCCGAAAATGGCAAACTGGGTGTCGTGCCCTGTGGCCACAACAGGGGTGCCGACGGGAATTGATGTTTCTTCAAAAGCTTTCCTGCTTATAGTTCCGACAATGGTCCCGGGTTCGGCAAGAGGCCCCATCAAATCCCTGCTGATACCTGTCTTTCCAAGAATCATGTCGGAGAAATCCCTCTTACTCTGATTCATCATCATCGATGTACCAGCCATAGTGGTGTCATTCACCATTTCACCCGTGAGCTGGCTGATGAAAATCGAGGGCATGAATAGAAACCTGTGACTGCCGGATATGATTTCCGGCCTGTTCTCCAGAAACCATATCAGCTTGTAAATGGTGTTGAAGCTGAACGGAAGAACTCCAC
>JAFGXK010000162.1 GCA_016936695.1 Bacteroidales bacterium
AATCTCACGGCCTTTTCTATTGAAGCAAGGGAATGAGGTATATCACCTGCCCTTACCGGACCATATGACGGAGTTAGATTCAATACCTCCCTGTCAAATCTTCCTATAAGCTGTTTAATCATCTCAAACAACTCATTAAGATTTGTGCGCTCCCCATGGGCCACATTATAAACCTGGTTGACAGCAGCGGGATCAGCTGCAACAGCTGCAAGATGATTGGCCTGAACAACGTTATCAACATAGGTGAAATCTCTTGAGTAAGTCCCGTCACCGTTTATAACAGGAGCTTCATGGGTCATAAGTTTCTTAACGAAAAGGGGTATTACGGCAGCGTATGCACCCTGTGGATCCTGACGGCGGCCGAAGACATTGAAATACCGCAGACCTATTGATTCTGTTTTATATGTAACAGCAAAGTTTGCAGCATAAAGCTCATCCACATATTTTGTAATTGCGTAGGGAGAAAGGGGATTGCCTATCTTATCCTCCACTTTCGGGAGACCCGGATGATCGCCGTAAGTTGAAGAACTGGCAGCATAGATGAATCTTCTTACACCTGCCTCTCTCGATGCATTTATCATCTTCACAAAGCCTCCGATATTGACATCTGTCGATGTCACAGGATCCTTTATCGATCGTGGCACCGAGCCAAGGGCAGCCTGGTGAAAAACAAAATCCACACCCTGAACCGATTGCGCACATTCGGAATAGTTGCGGATATCTCCTTCGATAAGCCTGAACCGGGGATTTGAAATAAAACCGGAAATATTTTCCCTTTTCCCGGTGGAGAAATTGTCAAGGCACACAACGATATTGTCCGAAGCCAGAAGGGATTCAACCAGATTTGACCCGATGAAGCCTGCACCGCCGGTTACAAGTACCTTACAGCCGCTTAGTCTGCCATTCATGTAAAAACTTTAGAAAAAGAACGGTTTCAGATGATTTTTATTTCTCCCGGAACATGGAATTCATCTTTCCAGGAGCGACAGTATTTCCCTGAGTATGAATTCGGACGTCCTGCCATCACCATAAAAGCCCGGATACTCAAGGTTTGTGCCTGGCTGAAAATATCCCTTAAAAGCATGGAGGATGAGATCGGGATTGGCATCAGCCAGCATAACAGTTCCATTTGCAACAAGTTCAATCCATTCAGTCTCCTTTCTAAGGACGACACACGGCTTTCTGAAGAAATGCGATTCCTTCTGTACTCCACCGGAATCGGTTACTATCATAAAGCTGTTCTTTTCTAGGAAGGTCATTGTGAGATATGAGACCGGCGGAATTATCCTGATGTACTTCGATTTGCGCAGATTCTCGAGAAGACTTGCCAGACCCGACTTTAGCGAATTCATGGTACGCGGATGAAAGGGCATTACGAAAGGTATTTTGTACTCCTCTGCCAGGTTCCTGATTGTTGAAAGTATTGCTTCAAGTCTGTTGGGATCGTCAGTATTCATATCCCTGTGAATAGTAGCCAGTATAAACTTGTCTCTTTCTAATGCAAGTGAATCCAGAAGCTCGCTTTTTTTGCGTTCAGCCAGTTCGGCAAAGAACAGGGAGTTGTCATACATGATGTCACCCGACAGGTAGATCTTGGGGTTGTCGATTGTATAAGGCGGACTGTTCTCAGGCCGGAAGCCCTCAAGCATCAGGTTCTTGAATGCAGCATTGGTCGGGGCAAAAAGCAAAGTCGAGGAGTGATCGCTTATAATCCTGTTAAGTTCCTCTGGCATGGTTTTGTTGAATGATCTCAGGCCGGCTTCGATATGAATAACCGGAAAATGTTGCTTGGATGCTGCTATCGCACCTGCAAGGGTAGAATTGGTATCTCCGTAAAGCAACAACCCATCAGGCTTCTCTTTAAGGAGGACTTCCTCGATTCCCGTTATCATGGCTGCCGTCTGACGGCCATGCCTGGCTGATCCGACACCCAGGTTGAAGTCGGGTTTGTGAATTTCGAGCTCATCGAAAAACACATCCGACATTTCCTTATCATAGTGCTGGCCGGTATGCAGGGTCAATTCAGTGATCTGATCCGAAAAACCTGTCCGTATAGCTCTGCTGATTGCTGAAGACTTTATTATCTGAGGCCTTGCCCCGACTATGTTCAGCAGTTTTATCTTTGACATTATTTCCTGGAAAAATTAGTTGTTCTCTATGTTTATTTTGCATAGTTAACCGCTCTTGTTTCGCGGATAACAGTAATTTTTATCTGTCCGGGATATGTCATATCATTCTGGATCTTCCTTGCAATCTCAGAAGAAAGGTTTTCAGCTTCCTTATCAGTTACTTTCTCAGCTCCCACAATCACCCTGAGTTCACGGCCTGCCTGAATCGCATAGGTTTTCATCACACCGGGGTATTGAAGAGCAAGCGACTCCAGTTCTTTAAGCCTTTTAATATATGATTCGACAACTTCGCGGCGTGCTCCCGGTCTGGCTCCTGAGATTGCATCGCATACCTGAACTATGGGAGCAATAAGGGTTGTCATCTCAATTTCATCATGATGTGCACCGATGGCATTGCAGATTTCCGGCTTTTCCTTGAATTTTTCAGCGACTTTCATACCCAGGATTGCATGCGGCAATTCAGGCTCATCATCCGGAACCTTGCCTATGTCGTGAAGCAATCCTGCCCTCTTTGCCAGTTTTGGATTAAGTCCAAGCTCAGCTGCCATTATCGCCGACAGATTGGCTACCTCCCTTGAATGCATAAGAAGGTTCTGTCCGTACGATGACCTGTATTTCATTTTACCGACAAGACGGATAAGTTCGGGATGGAGCCCATGTATACCCAGGTCAATAGTTGTCCTTTTCCCAACCTCCAGTATCTCTTCTTCCACCTGTTTTCTGGTTTTATCAACTATCTCTTCAATTCTTGCAGGATGGATTCTTCCATCGGTGACCAACTGATGAAGCGCCAGCCTTGCAACTTCCCTGCGGATGGGATCAAATGCCGACAATACAATAGCCTCGGGAGTGTCGTCAACAATAATCTCCACCCCGGTTGCGGATTCAAGCGCCCTTATGTTCCTTCCTTCACGGCCTATTATCCTGCCTTTCATTTCGTCTGACTCTATATGAAACACCGTGACAGCATTTTCAATAGCGTTTTCAGCGGCAACTCTCTGAATAGTCTGCAATACTATTTTCTTTGCCTCCTTGTTTGCAGTCATCTTGGCCTCATCGAGTATCTCATTAACATAGGACATTGCGCCTGTTTTTGCTTCTTCCTTCAGCGACTCGATCAACTGGTTCTTTGCCTCCTCGGCCGACAGGCTGGATATCGCCTCAAGCTTGTCGACCTGCTGGCGGTGAAGTTTTGCAAGTTCTTCGTTCCTTTTTTCAACGAGTTCAATCTGTGATGTCAGGCTTTCCCTGATGGCATCCGCCTCGTTCCTCTTACGCTGAGTCTCTTCAATCTTTTGGGATAAAGTAAGCTCTTTCTGCTTTATCCGGTTTTCAGCCTGATTGATTTTGTTGTTCTTTTCATTTATAACCTTCTCGTGCTCGGCTTTCAGTTGAAGGAATCTTTCCTTGGCCTGGAGTATCTTTTCCTTCTTTATTACTTCAGCTTCTGCTTCCGCCTCGCTGATTAGTTTAGTACTCTTGTTTCTGAGCGCCATTTGCCAGAGAAAGTAAGAGCCAATGAAACCTGTTATAAGCGCAGCGGCTGCCAATACTATAGTTAGTGTCATATGCAAAGTGTTAAGTTATATATATAAAAAACCCGCAAAGTCTCTTCAACTTTTATAAAACCCCATATCTACATGGCTGGAGCCTCTAATACAGTTTGAACGTCCACTGACTCTCCCGAAGGAGGGTTTCCCGGCGAACCGGTATGAGGCCTGTCCTTACTACACTAAGGATGACTCCAAAGTTTTAAGTGTTGAGTTTCAAAAACGAATGAAGAAACAATGCGGGCAATAAGTTTTGCTATTTGAAAGAACGCTGTTACTCTTTTTCTCCAAGAACATCATCAATTTTCCTTACCAATTCCCTAAGGGACTCCGGAAGTTTATCAGTGACAAGCTTCTCCTCATCCTCATTCAGCTTGATCACATATTGCAGAGAAGCCATTGCCAAAAAATCCTGTACATCCTTGTCAGAATAACGCTGCTTGTATTGCAGCACTTTTTCATTGATCATCCTGGCAGCTTTTCTGATCCTTTCCTCGTTATCCCTTTCCACCTTCAATGGATAATACCTGTCAGCCACGTTGACCCTGATCGAAAGCTTATCATCCATTGCTATATCTTATCTGTTCAAAAGAGCAACACATCTGTCTATTTCCCGCACCAGTTCATTAATCCTTCCCTTTGCCTCATCGGCTCCTCCTCCATTACCCGTCAGCGCTCCTGATATCTTGATCCTTTCGTATTTGCTTTCCAGTTCTGTTATCTTATTATCACGCTCTTCTATATAACGTTTTAATATATCATTTTCGTTCCTCAGATCCCTGATTTTTATTTTGAGATCTTTATACCTGTCAAACAACTCTTCGAGCTTTTTGTTCAGTAAATTAAGCTCCTCAAAACCCTGAACGGACATATTAACATCTTTAATGCAAAGGTAGCACAGATAATATTATTTTCAAAAATTTAACATAAATAGTTTGGAAGAACAACTCATAAGCATAGTTTTGCATCAGACGCTAAAGAGACCAATTTACGGACATGACAGTACTTCTGACAATCCTTATGACATTCCTGCTTACGGGGCTGATGCCTGAAGAACCGGGCGACCGTTCAGTGTTCATTTCGCCAGTAAAAATACCCTTGTCCCTTTCTTCCAATTTCGGAGAAATCAGAACAGATCATTATCATTCAGGCCTGGATATCAGGACTCAGGGAGTGACCGGAAAAGAGATTGTTGCAGCTGCCCGGGGATATGTTTACAGAATAAGCATTTCGCCCGGCGGTTTCGGAAAAGCTCTATATGTCCGTCATCCGAATGGATACTCCACTGTCTATGGACATCTTGACAAGTTCACCCCGGAAATTGAAGAGTATATAGTATCCAGACAGTATGAGGAAAAAAACTTCATGGTAACACTCTGGCCGCCAAAGGAAAGATTCCGCTTTGAACAGGGAGATGTAATTGCATATTCAGGAAATTCAGGGAGCTCGTCAGGTCCCCACCTTCATTATGAAATAAGAAAAACCAATGGGGAAATACCTGTCAATCCCCTCCTTTTCGAATTTGGCATTGACGACAACATCAGACCGGTAATCGAAAAACTGGTTATTTATCCGCTCACAAAAAGCACAATGATAAACAACCAGAACAAAATACTGAAGCTGAATGTATCCGGCGGTAACGGGAAATTCGGATTATCCTCAAAAAATGAAATTAAAATCAGCGGGCCTGCAGGATTCGGATTCAAGGCGTATGACCTGCTTAACAATTCGGGAAGCAGGTTCTCAGTCCATTCTATCCAGCTTAAAGTTGACAACAGACAGGTCTTCAACTATGTCATGGATGAATTTTCATTCAATGAAACCAGATATGTTAACAGCCATATCGATTATGAAACCTATAAGCGGGAAAATACCTATATCGAACGAACATACAGGTTGCCGAACGACAGGCTTAGCGTTTACAGGAACCTGACAGACAGGGGAATCATTACATTCTCTGATAATGCAAGGCACTCTCTCGAAATCACAGTATCAGACATTCACGGGAACAAATCGGTTCTTTCGTTTAATGTTACATCTGCTCCCGTCTCAGTAAAACAGGAGAATTCTGCGAATCAGGTCAGAACTGATCCCGGAATTATGATGCCCTTCAACAGAAACAACAAGTTCGTAACAAAGGATGTAGCTGTCGATATTTCCACTGGCACCCTTTATGACACTCTGTGGTTCGAATTCGGGCGAGTACCAGGACAGCCGGATATGTATTCGGAGGTATTTGACATCCATAATGTTTACACACCCCTGCATAAGTCGTACAGCCTATCTCTGAGGCCTCATAATGTGCCTGCCGGAAAAGAATCCAAACTGCTTATTTTGCAACTTGACAACAGCGGCAGGAAGATCCCGGTAAACAGTTCATGGGACAATGGTTTTGTGACTGCTAATCCAAGGACATTCGGGACCTTCGCTATTGTCATCGATACAGTTCCGCCCAAGATCACTCCAAACGGGTTCGCTCCGGGAGCAAACCTTGCTGGCAGATCTGGCATGCGAATAAGAATCAGCGATAATCTCGCAGGTATAAAATCCTACGAGCCGTTTATTGATGGGAAATGGGCATTGTTTGAATATGATCAGAAAAACAATGTGCTGACCCATACCTTTGACCCCGGCAGGTTTCAGAAAGGCACAAAACACAAGCTGTCAGTCAAAGTGACGGATAACTGCAACAATCAGAGTACCTTCGATTGCGATTTTTTTTGGTGATCTATGAGTATATCCTTGCCGGATAGATACCTTTCCTGATCATCTTCTTGATACTTTCCACCACAAATGGTTTGTCTTCCCTGTAGGTAACACCAAACCACCGTTCGTTGCTCATAAGTATCTGAATGGTTATTTCACCGTTTTTCACATACCTGTCGACAGAAGTTGGAATATCAAGCTCCGATTTAAGGTCCATACCGTGATTATTGATAAAACTGCGGAATTCCGCGCCCAGAAAATCAAAGCACGAAGGTTTGAATCCCCACAGATTCATCGACACAATCTCATTCCCGGTGAACACAATCGGATTTCCGTCCGATCCGGGGGCTAAGGCTCCATCCTTTGTCTTTTCAATCTGACGGGTCTCGACTATATGACTGAGGAAGCCCTTTTCGTCAACTTTACAGACGCCCCGGTTAACGTGACCGTGTTCCGAGAGTGTGTTGCCAAGCTTATAGCCGACAATGCAAAAGTTGTTTGGATCCTTGTCATCAACAAGGAAGTCCCTTAGTATTTTGAAAGAATCGACACCATAATAGTCGTCAGCGTTAATTACTCCGAATGGTTCACTGATCTTGTCCCTGGCCACAAGAATGGCATGGCTGGTTCCCCATGGTTTGGCCCTGTCAGGTGCCACTTTCACTCCTTCCGGAAGATTGGTAATTTCCTGAAATACATAATCCACTTCAATCTTTCCGCGCAGCTTTTCAACGAACCTTTCCTTTACCTGTTCTTCAATATCCCTTCGGATAACAAAGACAATTCTGCCAAAACCCGCACGTATGGAGTCGTAAATGGAATAATCGATAATCGTCTCACCTGAGGGGCCAACTTCATCAAGCTGTTTGTTACCTCCGTAACGAGAGCCCATTCCGGCTGCAAGAACTAAAAGTGTCGGTTTCATACTAATATATTTTTATGATTCACAATTATACTTAAAATATTCTTACTTTTATTATCAGCATTAATTTTTGTAGATGAAGTTCAAGCTTGAGATTTGTGCCGACAGTGTTGCTTCAGCAATCAATGCGCAATCGGCAGGAGCAGACAGGATAGAACTGTGCGACAATCTGTTGGAAGGTGGAACTACACCAGGATACGGTGCTATTATTTCAGCAAGGAGCAACCTCAGCATCAAGCTTCATGTATTGATCAGGCCAAGGGGAGGCGACTTCCTGTATTCCGACCTCGAATACGATATTATGAGAAGGGATATAGAGCTATGCGCAGAAAACGGCATTGACGGGATTGTAACCGGAATCCTGTTGTCAGGAGGCAGTATAGATGTTGAACGCACGGCCAGGCTTTTTGAATTTGCCTACCCTATGTGTGCCACTTTCCACAGGGCATTCGACCTGTGCAAGGATCCGGTCAGCGGACTGGAAGACGTAATTGCCACCGGGGCTTCACGACTTCTTACATCCGGATTGCGGAACAAGGCACGTGACGGAATCGAACTGATACGGCAGCTTATTACACAGGCTGGCGAAAGAATAATTGTCATGCCTGGCGGCGGAATTGACGAAACAAATGCAGCCCAGATAATTACAGCTACAAAAGCAACAGAATTGCATCTAACCGGAAGAATGGAGGTCGATAGTGAAATGATCTTTCGCCGGCACGGCATCTCCTTGGGTGGTCATCCCGGAATACCCGAATATACAAGAAAAGTTGCCGATCAGGAACGGATAAAAAAAATTATCGAAGCAGTCAAAATGATCTGAATCACTTTGATATTTTGTCCGGCTTGTTACCTTTGCATTTCCGGAATTCTTACAATCTAAAATAATTGTAAATAAATTAATCACATATGAAAAAGCTACTCGCAGCAATAACGGCATTAATATTTGCCTCGATGATTCAGGCACCTGAATCAGCAGCTTGCACAAACCTGATCGTGACAAAAGGAGCATCTGCCAACGGGTCGGTAATGATAACATACTCCGCTGATTCCCACGTTCTTTACGGAGAACTTTACCACTGGCCTTCAAGAGATTATCCTGAAGGGGCCTGGCTTGATGTTTACGAATGGGATACCGGTAAATTTCTTGGAAAAATCAAGCAGGCAAGGCACACTTACTCGGTAGTGGGCAATATGAATGAGCACCAGCTCTCGATCGGTGAAACCACCTATGGCGGAGTTGACGGACTTGTGGATCCTGACGGTATCGTAGACTATGGCAGCCTTATCTACATTACTCTTCAGAGGGCAAAAAATGCAAGGGAAGCAATTAAGGTAATTTCCGAACTCGTTTCTGAATACGGCTACGCAAGTTCCGGTGAATCTTTCTCCATTTCCGATCCCAATGAAGCCTGGATATTTGAAATAATAGGTAAAGGACAGGGCAACAAGGGAGCAGTATGGGTTGCACGTCTGATTCCCGACGGATACATTAGCGCTCATGCCAACCAGGCAAGGATTCAGACTTTCCCTCTTGCAACCGGAAAAAAGACAAGCAATGCAATCACATCAAAGGATCTCCGAAGGATATTTGATCCTGTTGTGGAATGCGTTTATGCACAGGATGTAATTGATTTCGCCAGAACCAAAGGGCTTTATACAGGAACTGATCAGCAATTCAGCTTCTCCGACACCTATAACCCCGTTACTTTCGAAGGCGCCAGATTCTGCGAAATAAGGGTATGGGCATTCTTCAGGGCTGTCAGCGACGAAATGAATCAGTATAAAGGATACGTATCAGGTCATGACCTTAGCAAAAGAATGCCTCTCTGGATCAAACCAAACCGTAAAGTCTCCAACTACGATCTTATGAATTTCATGCGCGATCATCTGGAAGGCACAGAATTTGACATGAGAAATGACATAGGTGCAGGCCCGTTCGGCTCTCCATACCGTTGGAGACCACTTACGTGGAAAGTATCCGACGATCCAGATGCCCCGACATACTGCAATGAAAGAGCTACAGGCACCCAGCAGACAGGCTTTGTCTTTGTTGCAGAATCACGCAACTGGCTGCCAGATCCTATCGGAGGCATCTTCTGGTTCGGCGTTGACGATGCAAATACAACTGTTTTCAATCCGATATACTGCGGTATTACTGAGATTCCTGAATGTTTTAAGGTTGGGAATGGAAGCATGGTCACCTACTCCCCCACTTCTGCCTTCTGGCTGTTCAACCAGGTTGCAAACCAATGTTACCTTCGCTACGACATGATGAGCGAGGATGCTCTTAAAGTTCAGAGAGAACTGGAAACAAGGTATATCAAGGAAACCGTTTCCAAAATCGATGAAGAAGCAAAGAAACTCCATGAAAATGATGTCTGGAAAGCTCGTGACTACCTCACCGGATATTCAGTTGAAACTGCCCGTAATACATTCAGCGAATGGAAGAAACTCAGCGAATACCTGCTTGTCAAATACATTGATGGCAACATAAAGAAAGAAAAAGACGGCAAGTTTTCCACTACTGAGGATGGATATCCTGATTCTCCGATGCAGCCGGGCTATGACGACAAATGGAAAAAATCGGTCATCCAGGACACAGGAACCAAGCTGCTGGTTCCTGCAGGAGGGGGACATTAATGGTTGGTTTGACCATTAAATGGCAAAATTTAAATTATGGTGTTTGTGAATATTAAGAAAATTTGTATTTTTGCACCCTGATTTTTAATCATGTTGTTTGAAACAAAATTGTTGTGAAATGAATTTAATGGATGTTGTTGAAAAGGAATATGCAGTAAAAAACGAATATCCCAGGTTTATTGCCGGGGATACAGTTACTGTTCACTATAAGATAAAGGAAGGGAACAAGGAGAGAATTCAGCAATTCCGCGGGGTAGTGATCCAACGGAGCGGCAGCGGCCACACTGAAACCTTTACTGTCAGAAAAATGTCGGGTAATATTGGTGTTGAGAGAATTTTTCCGCTTGTCTCTCCTTCAATTGACAAGATCGAAGTAAACAAGCATGGGAAGGTACGCAGGGCCAGGATATTCTACCTCCGCGACCTGACCGGAAAGAAAGCACGCATCAAGGAAAAGAAATTCTAGAATTAATTTATATCAAAAAAGGCTGTTCTTTATGGACAGCCTTTTTTGGTTTTATATCTTCTGCAGCAGTTCTTCCCGCTTTGCCTTAGCGTCTTCAACAAGTTTCAAAGCCTTTTCGTCAGCCTCTTTTACCAGTTGATCAGCCTTCCGGTCTGCTTCCTTTATCACACTTTCGGCTGCTTTCTGAGCACCGAGCCTGGCAAGTGGACCTTTGGATTCTGCTTCCTTAACCAGCTTGTCGGCCTGAGCCCTGGCCTCAATACGGATCTTTTCCGCGGCCTTAAAAGCCTCATCCCTTAACTGCTGACCTCTGTCTTCTGCTTCCTGAACCAGTTTATCACCCTGTATTTCAGCTTCGCTCTTTACCTTTTCCCTGGTTTCTTCGACTTTCTCCCCTACTGTTTCCTTTACTGCCTCCCTGGCTGTTTCCCTGATGTCCATGACAGATGTGCTGTCAGGAGATGTGCTGCCAAAAAACGGTTTTACAACCGGTTTAAGGAAAGTTCCGGATACATTTACATTGACCTTCAGAATTTCCGACGGTTTAATTGTAACGCCAAAGGCTGAAGCCTGAGCCGACAGGCTCTCAATAAGTGAATTGGCAGCATTTCCCAGTTCCGACCTGGGTATTTCAGTCTTTATCACATAATTGATAGTCTGGTCAATACCCTGGTCACCGCTGATGTTCATTTTTATATTTCCGACACGGGTATTGAACGGACTGACAAACAAACGCCCTTCCCGGACCTTGAAACTGATATTTAAATCCCTGAACGTATTGGTATAACCTTTCCCCACCTTGAGAACCTCCTTCATGGTGTTAAAAACTGCAGATTCAACAAGTGTCACTTCACTTGATTGTATTTTTCCGGCTCCGGTTATTGTTGAAATCCTGGGCATGAAATCATTCTGAAGCATACTGCTGAAATTGAGTTCAAAGTCGAATTTTCCGTCAATACCCTTTGCAGTCGGAGCCAGCATCT
This sequence comes from Bacteroidales bacterium, assembly GCA_016936695.1. Taxonomy (GTDB): domain Bacteria; phylum Bacteroidota; class Bacteroidia; order Bacteroidales; family VadinHA17; genus LD21. The sequence goes on from JAFGXK010000162.1 coordinate 11,400, forward strand.
TAATAGTGTTGAAGACGTCAAATGCATCCCTGATGCCAAGATCAAGAACGTTCAGGTCAGCCTTTACAAACGGATTAAGTGTGTCGCGGGTATCATAATCGGCATTGAAAGACACTTTGCCTCCAAGCAGATCCATTCCGGTATCCTTCAAAGTCAGCATCCCGTCTTTAACAATAATGTGACCGGTTACATTGCTTGCATTTATATTATTGTATTTGAACTTATCAACCTGAGCATTAAAGTCGAAGTCAATGTTGGCCGGCACTCTTATGACTGCGAGCGATGCAGTGTCTTCTTCTGTTGTTTCAGTTGCCATACCCGCCATAATTTCAGTCAGATCGATCTGCCGTGAATGCAGCGAAAGGTTGCCCCTGATGGTTTCATCTTTAAGCATGTAAGGGATGTAGTTTTCAAGTTTTCCTCCCAGATTGAAATCACTGCCCTGTCCGATGCTGATTTCCGCATTCTTAAGTTCAGCAAATGCCGGAGTGATAGACATTCCTGCTTCCCTGATATTTACTTCGGGATATCCGGTCATTGCTACCAGCATGTCTTTCAGGTTGATGTTCCCCGATGCCTTAAACCTGTCGTAATGAGATTGTTCAAGCATTGACATCCTTCCTGCCAGATCAACCGACATATCAATCAGCCCTGCCAGCTTTATACTATCCATCGGGATCGCTTTCGTAAGTGCGGTCAGGTCAATCTTTCCCCTGGCTGAACCATCTATATCGGGATCGCTCATTGGAGTTCTGAGATAAAACCTTAGATCAAAAGGAAAGCCTGCAAGTTCAAAATGAAAGCCCGAAACATCCACTCTGGTTTTATCCATATCCTTTCCATCAATAAAAATTGACGATTCGAGGTTTATTCTTTTTATCTGTTCCGGAAGTGAAGGATATTCAATCAAACCGTCCTTCACGTTCAGATCAAGGGAAATATCAGGCATGGTGCTGTCGGCGCTGCTGTAGATACCTTTTGCCTGACCGGAAAGGTTAAATGTGCCTTCAGCTTTCATATCCTGAAAATCCTTCATGTACAAGGCAGGGATAAGGGAGATAAGTGATTTGAATGAAGTCTCATCAGATCTGAATGTCAGATCAGTCTCTATATCATCCTCCGGCATGATAACAGTTCCGGCAAAATTAAGCAGCAGTTCATTGATTGTCACCGAGTTTTCCCTGAGCCGGAATATCATGCTGTCGATGTCTGCCAGGACATTCACCAATGCAGTTGCTTTTGCACTGTTGATATATTTTATGTCTTCCATTACAAAATCAAAATCGTCCGATTCAAGGGATATGACCAGGTCGCTTTTGCTGCCGGCAAGATCGCCGCTTAGAGAACCGTTCACATTACCCAGCAATGCTGAAATATCCGATTCCCGGTCAATATACGAAACAGAGCTGGTGAGCAATTTTACCTCTTTCAGGAGTATCTTCACTCCGGAATCTGATTCCACTTCCGCTTCGTCTTCCTCACTGTCGGTCATAATATCCCAGTTTGCACTTCCATCTTCAAGAACCAAGGTTTTAATTCCGGCTCCTTCAATAATCACGGATTTGACTTCATAGCCTTCCTTTCCGAAAAGGCTTGACAGGTTAAACACAAGATTAATTGAACTGGCAGCGGCAAGGGTGTCCCCTTCAAACTTTCCTACACCTGCCACCGACAGGTTCTCAAGTGAAAAAGTCAGATTGGGAAAATTTTTGAAGAATCCCAGCTTGTAGTCTCCAAAACTTACTCTGGCTTCAACCGATTCATTGATCACATTCACAACCTTCTCCTTTATTTTATCTCTGAACAGAAGGGGAATTGAGAACAGGAGAATCAGGATGAGGAGAACAAGTCCGAGAAAAGATTTCAGTATTATTGATGGTGCTTTTTTCATCTTAAGTAATTTGTCTTATGATTTTCAACGATATAAAATATGAAATATTTTACCTTTTTCGACAAATAAAGATAAGCATTAACAGAGGCAGAAAAAATTATTATATTTGCAACCTGAATTCGACAATGAGGTCCCGTAGCTTAACTGAATAGAGCATCTGACTACGGATCAGAAGGTTACAGGTTTGAATCCTGTCGGGATCACAAGAAGCGCCTTAGCGGGCGCTTTTTTTATGGTTTAGTTTTTCTTTTCCAGGCTGCCGTTTAACGCCTGCTTCGCCGATTTGTATTCAGGAACAAGGAGCTCAAAAAAATCAACTACTTCGACGTCGCTAAGTCCGTAAACATTCCTAAGTGATGCAATAACATGCAGAACCTCTGTTTTATAGTCCTTCCTGTCGACTTTAGCAACCTTGATTTTTTCGTGGTGGGTTGGCTGGATTTCCTCTTCGGCAGAAAGGAGTTCCTCATATAGCTTTTCTCCCGGCCGAAGCCCGGTATATTCTATTTTTATGTCCTTGCCTGGTTCAAGGCCGGAAAGTTTTATCATGTTTACTGCCAGATCTGCAATCCTTACAGGCTTGCCCATATCGAACACGAATATCTCTCCTCCGTTTCCCATGAAACCCGCCTCAAGTACCAGCTGACATGCTTCAGGAATGGTCATAAAATAGCGTGTAATATCGGGATGAGTAACAGTAACAGGTCCGCCTTCCTCAATTTGTCTTTTAAACAGGGGTATTACCGATCCGTTTGATCCAAGCACATTTCCGAACCTTGTAATTACAAATTGGGTCTTTACACCATTCTTCATCGATTTTGTCTGTACGAGCATTTCACAGACTCTCTTCGATGCTCCCATTATATTGGTCGGATTGACAGATTTATCGGTGGAAATCATTACGAATTTCTTAACTCCGAACTTAACGGAAAGTTCCACCATATTTCTTGTTCCTCCCACATTGACACGCAAAGCTTCATGGGGATTTGCCTCCATGAGTGGAACATGCTTGTAGGCTGCTGCATGAAAAACAACTTCGGGACGATAAGTTGTGAAGATCTGCTCCATCTTTTCCAAATTGGTTACATCGGCCAGCCTTGTTTTGAACTTCATATGTCCGAAGTTCTTTCTGAGTTCATTTTCCAGATGAAATACAGGTGTTTCTGCCTGATCAACCAGAATGACATTGTGTGTTCCGAACCTTGAAAGCTGGCGGACAATCTCCGATCCAATCGATCCGGCTGCTCCGGTTACAAGAATAGTCTTTTTGGACAATCCCTTCCTGATTGCATCAAGGTTGAGCTTAATGGGTTCCCGTCCAAGAAGATCTTCAAGCTTTACCTTCTGGAGCTGCCGAACCTCCAGCTGTCCGTTTAACCACTTGTCAAGTGCAGGTGTCTCGAGAATCTCTATATTAAGGGATATGGCCTTGCGAATTATCTCGCTTTTTTTCACGGGATTAAGATTGGCAATAGCCAGAACCAGAGTCTGTATCCTGTGTTTATTTATAAAACCCGGATTCAGAATATCCGAATTATATACAGAAATGTCATTGATCTTTTTCCCGTGAAGCTGTCTGTTGTCATCAATAAACCCGCTGACATTGAAGCCTCCCCTGGGGTCACTTACAAGAACACGCTTCACAACAAATCCCATCTCTCCTGCCCCGTAGATTAGAACTCTCTTATTCAGACCCTTGTATGAATGATGCGCGAACCTGAACAGCACCTTTACCGTAATTCTCATGTAAAAGAAATAAACGGTTATCAGCACATAATGTATAAGCAGAATCGATACAGGTATTGTGAAGTACTGACCAAAATGATACTTCTTACTTACAAGGGAGAAAAGTACAATTACGATCGCCGAGACTGACGTGGTGAGAAAGACCAACGTGATGTCGGTTAAAGTTGTATGGCGTATAAGACCGGCATAGGAGCGAAACGAAAGAATAAAGACAGTATAAACGAATAAGGTGATCAGACCGTGCAGGACAGCCATTTCCATTGGAAAGTCCCCCGGCACAAAATTGTACCTGAGCAAATATGCTATAATAAAGGTTAGAAAGACCGAGAACATATCATGCATGAACAGGGTCCATCTGGGTACAGAATACTTATGAAAGAATCCGGATGCAAGTTTCCTTATTTTGTCCTTGATTCCCGTGTTTATTATACGCATTTCAGAATTCAGTTTTCAAACTGCACTACCAAACCTGTGAGCAATTTGTCATTCAAATTTAACGAATAAAGCTTAATCAACAAAACCAATACAATTCCAAAGTACCTCAAAATGAGACATTTTTACATTGCCAACCCGTCAAAAATGCCCGTATGTCAAAAGAATAAAACTCTTTGATGCCTGATTAACAGCCATTGATCAAAATAAGCTTTTTTTTAATATTCAGCCTTATTAGGGCGGAAAAAAAGGTCTGGTTACTTTTTAAGTACTCCTATCAGCCAGTTCTGAAGACGGATGTTTTGCTCCTGGAATGTCCAATGTCCTGTTTCAAGCGCAAGATGCAGTTCTTTAGGAGCAGTTATGACGTTGTAGGCAGCGTACATGGATGTTGGCGGGCATGTCTCGTCGTTGAAACCCCATGTGTAATTACCCGTAGCCTTTAGCTCCCTTGCAAAATTCACGACATCATAATATGGTATTGTTTCAAGCTTCTCCTTAAGATTATGATACTTCACATTATTCTTGTCGAAGAAATGTGGCCATCCTCCTGCCCTTCCTGACAAATACCCCGTTACGTCGGACAGTGCAGGATATAATGAAGCAAGGTATTTCACCCTTGAGTCAAGGGAGGCTGTTATAATGGAAAGAGCTCCACCCTGACTTCCACCGGTTACTGCAAGGCTTGATCCGTCGTACTGGGGTAGTGAAGCGATGAAATCATTGGCCCTTACGCAACCCAGATATACCCTTTTATAATAGTACCTGTCGCGGTTGTCCATATTGTTGGTCCAGTATTCTCTCAGACCACCGCTGCCCAGGTCAAGATACACCCCCGGATCAAGATTCACCGGAACTCCGTGAATTCCAATCACGAAAGTAATGACACCCCGTTCCGCGAGGTTAAGGTCGGGCGAATAAGCCCTCACCCCTGCCCCGGGTACCTCAAGTATTGCCGGATACTTTCCTTCCTTTCTGGGTATTGATACAATACCATATATCCTCGAGTTGCCAATGTTCTGAATACTGACATGATAAACATTGGTCTTTTCCGTGCATCGCTCCGGAATAAGCGTCATTCTTGGATTTATGGGGACTTTATCAAGCTCAGCTTTGGCTGCATCCCAAAAAGCCCTGAAATCTCCGGGGTACTTCACTGTAGGCGTTATGGCCAGGGGACTGAAACCGGCAGTGGCAAGACCCCTGTATCTCCGACCCTCAAAATCAACAGTCACAATACAACGGAGGAAACCCGGGGATGACATTGTACCTCCATTCAGTTCAAATGGTTTTCCGTCCAAAATAACTGAATCCTTTTTCACAGGTTCCATCTTTTCCGGTCCTACCTCATAGTACGCTTTAACCCCCTTCAGAGGATTTTGATGATAGAATACCTGGATGGTAAAGCTGGCCTTTTCTCCGGTCCTGTATTGCCAGTCTTCATGATCGGGCGATACAATTATTTTAATCATCTGCTCGGGCATCTGGCCATATAATGCGCCACATGCAAGCAAACATGCTGAAATGAACAGTCCTGAAATAAGCTTTTTCATAATTTTTATGTTTTATTGTTGGGTTGATTTTTCCGTAAGTATTCCCTGACGGGGAAGAAATGATACAATAAGCGCTCCGGTAAGTGCTATCGCAATAAGCACTGTGAAACCAAACGTATAGCTCTTAAGGGCTTCATTGTACAACATGCCCACCATCATCGGTGAGAGCGACTCCGCTATTCCGTCTGCCACAAGGATAATGCCCATTACCCTGCCCAGCATTCTAACACCGAACAGGTCGCCTGCCATCAGTGGAATTATCATATAATCACCGCCAAGACCTATCCCGAAAATGACTGCAAAAATGTACAGCCTTCCGGGGAAGTCAGGCATCAGTAGCAGGGGAATAGATGCTCCTACAACTATATATATCAGTATCATGACATATTTTCTGGGGAAGAGGTCAGCAAGCATCCCCATTAATACTCTGCC
>JAFGXK010000163.1 GCA_016936695.1 Bacteroidales bacterium
CTGGGAAATACAAGGCTGCAGATGTTTGCAGGAATCGAGAACATAACCGACAGAAGCTACACAAGCCATCTTTCAACCAACAGGGGAAATATCAGCGTTGAACCCGGTCGAAATATTTACCTGAGGTTGACACTGGGATTTTGAGGAAGGGGTGACTGCATGACTGCATGACCGCATGACTGCACGACGGCACTAACTGTCAACTATTTCGTAACTCCCGCTGGCAGCTCAATTATCTTCAGGTTGCGAAAATGTATCTCAGCTCCTTCCGACTCGAGGCATAAATATCCTTTTCTCTTTGATGAATTGGTGATGCCGTTGACAACTTTTCCGTTCACCGAGAGCTTTATGACGCCATCGATGCAGATAACATCATATATATTCCACTCTCCTTTCCCCTTGCACCGGTTCTCAACCGACTTGCTCCTTGTCCCGCGCGGATTGTCGGGAGTGGTGGTAACTCCGTTTACTCCAAACAGCTCTCCATGGACATATGCTATTGGTGGAACCACTCCGTCCTTTGTGTTAAGCCTTACCCAGTCGAGTTCGAGCATCTGAACCTCAACACCGTTCGGGAGCCTCGATTTTTCGTCGGGATTTGCATCTGACCATACAAATACCCCGGAGTTGCCTCCCGGTTCAACGTGCATCCATTCAACATGCAGGATGAAGTTCTCATATTGCTTCTCCGACCGCATTACACCAATCGGATGACCGGAACAAACAAGAATTCCTCCCCGTTTAGACCAGGTGTCCTCCGAAGTGTTTACATTGACCCAAAGCAGAGGGGCATTGTTTTTCTGACCTGCCACGGGTGTGACATCTTTTAGAATAACAGCTTTCCCGAACTCAAGTGGCTTTTGCGACCGGGCTTCCCTGCTGCCTGCAAAAAAGAAAAGCAGCAGTAATCCTGCCGCAATTGTTTTACTGGAATATTTCATCATTCTATGAGTTTTATTCCAAAGATAGTCAATACAATGTCCTGCTCATAGAATTGAGTTCACTTTCTTCGTGCATTCAGCGCCCTGTTGTTCTTCCTGTACCTTTTAAGGGCATCATTTCTTGTCCTGGTATTATGCTTCGAATAAAAAGCCTTGTTCTTTTCCAGCTGCAGATTGCTGAGAAGCATCAATCCTTTCAGTTCATGGAAGTTCTTCCTGCTGGAGGAGCAACCGGTAGTTACTGCGATGACCATCAGACAGGTCAGGCAGAAAATAATTATCCTTTTCATCCTGATGGATTTAACCAGAATACACCCATATACCTGTTTAAACCAATGACTTCACAGAATTTTTTACGAGAATTCCCGGAAAAAGTTACACTGAAACTGAATAAAAGGGTAAGTATTAAGGTCGGATCATCACCCGTACCGATACCATGATTTCTGTCCGATCAGATATACCGGACTAAACTGCAAAAAGGAACAGGCTAAACACTCAGCCTAGACCGGAAAGGAAAACCTGTTTCTTTTTGCCTTTTTCTGGTTTTTATCAGCTCCGGATTTTTTCTTTTCAAAATTCAACACCGGATAAGATACCACGGTTCTTTTCCGTCTGCAATCGGTCCTGGTTTTTTTCTTTGCTACTTTCGCCGGCCTTTCCGAAACCAGCACAAACGGGACAAAGGCTGCGAGCAGCACCAATCCCCTTAATCGTAGATTTCTCAATGGCTATTACTTTACATTTATCCTGCAATTCTATTCTTATCTGCATCGAAGGACATTGTAAAGGTATCCCCAACCGGTCAGTCTTCCTAGTGAGACAATTTAGCAAACCGGGCATATGAGGGTTAATTTCAATTTCTTTGTCAATAAAAAACAGTTGCCTGTAACCAAAGCAGGCTCCTTCATAAACATCTGGGAAAGATTGGTCAAAGCTCCCCGGAAATTTACAGATTATCAGTGGAAAATCCATTTCCGGGACTTTAGTAATCGCGTAAACAGCTGATAATATGCAACATAAAACAGCCAGTTCACCAAAACTGCTGAAAAATGCTGTTTTTATAAACTGACTGTTTTAAGAGACAAGAATCCCGGCTTACTGTTTCTCGAGTATCATTTCGATTGTAACCGAGATATCCTCGGGAACATCATCATCGTTTAGATCTTCGCTGATCTCCTCTGCCATTCCCATTACGGCTTTGGCCGATGTCAGAGATATGATATCCAGGACTATTGTTTCATCGGAATCGGAATCGAGGGTAAGCTTCTTGTAATCTGAACTCAGGCTCCAAGTTCCCGTATCTGATTCATCACCCATGGTGGCTGTGTATGTATTGTCAGCCCTGATCTCAATTGTTCCTGTGAACTGCTGTGCAAGAGCAGCATCGAATGCGGCCATCACAGCCTGTGCCTGCGGCTCAGTCATCGAGAATTCATCCATGTAGTACTGAAGCAGAGACTTTGTCCCTATAGTGGCTTCAAAATCCACATTCTCGACAGTCCAGGTTCCCAGGATATCCTCTTCAGGATTCGATTCTTTTGAACATGACGCAAACACCAATCCGGTAAACAGTACCAGAATAATCCCCTTTACAAATCTCATTTTCATTTTCACATCATTTTTTGGTTATTGGTACTGGTAAAACGTCAGGAATGGGTAATAAATTCTGCAAAACATGAAATATTTGACAAAGGAACAGAAAAATAAAAAAGGCCTTCCTGTTCAGTTTTCCGGAAGGCCTCTATTATAATGATTTCGACGGATCAGTTGAGCGGGATCACCACACCGGCATTGATGCCAATCCATGACAATGATTCTCCTTCAGCAAAAACATTATGCAGTTTCAGATTTGCACAGAATTTCAGAGTCTCATTAATGTCATAGGTAATTCCTGCTACAGGAGCGAGTCCAAAATAAAGCTCGCTTTCACTTTCCGATTCTCCATCGTATTTAACTCTCATGCCAAATCTGTAAATGCCAAGGTCAGCACCCACATATGGTTTTACACTGTTTCCTCCAAAGTGGTATTCAAAGAGACCTGTCACCGGGATCATTGAGTAACAGGCTTTGAAATCCATTTCATCCCATCCAAAATCTTCGGCTCCGAACCTGTTGAATCCCAGATTTGCACCAACTGCCATATTGTCGTTCAACATGTATTTGCCGAACAGGTTAATTCCTACTCCCATGTTTGCCGCATCAGCAAAATCACCAATGGGAGCCTGAAGTCCAAGGGTCGCTCCACCTGTAATCTGGGCGTTGGCGGTGAAGGAAAACAAACAAAACATTGCAATAAACAATACTGATAATTTTTTCATAGGTAAATGATTTTTAATGCCTACTCATTTGTTTTTCGGCTGCCACATCCTACTCTCTTAAGGATTTTCGGACACCTCCTGTATGTCTTTCTTCGATTTGTTTTGGAATTCTGAAAACGAATACCCCGCATGTTTAGTATTTCTCCCGGTGATTAATTGTCTCCTTGCTGCTAAAGCAAAGTTAAACACTTGTCAGAAACAGAGGGTATTGTTTTCGGGAATATTACCGGCAACCACGCGAAGAATCGTAATGTTTGTTTTAAACCGTAAAAAGAGAATCCCCTGCCAACAATCGGGTCTGACGGGCAGGGGATGTAATTCCGGAGAAATTGGGGAAAAAAGGAGTGTTGTCTTCACCGGAATTGAGGGGAATGGTAAAAATTTATTTCAAGAGTTCCTCGTCAGGAACAGTTCTAAGTTAACATCAAACCGGCTTTGTTTTGCAATCTTATCGCCAATCTGTATGAAACGGACCTCTGGCTGTATAAACACCACGGCTTTTTGTGTGAATGCCTCAAAACAAACCGTTCTGAGAAGTAATGAATCTGTCAGTTACTGAGCCCGGTTAAAGGCCAAAACTACATTTTCCTCACTTTTTCAATAAGAGATCTTAGTTTTTCCTGTGATACCCTGATCCTGTATTCAGCCTGGTTCATGCTCAAAATACACTCCGATTGCTTGGTGTTGATCCTCTTGAGATAAGAAGTGTTGATTATCACCGACCGGCTGACTCTGATAAAATCCCGCGACGGAAGCTGCTCTTCCACTTTGTGAAGAAGCGATGTCACAACCTGGGTCTTCCCGTCGCTCAGAAAGAACTTTGAATAATTCCCGTCAGCCTCGACATAGATGATCTCTTCGGGTTCAATCAGAATTATGCCGGAAATATTCCTGAAAAACAGCTTCCTGTATGAACTGAGAAGAAGTGATGTGTCCTGAACCTTGCCGGATTCCCTGTTGTCCAGGCACCTCATAAGGGTATCCTTAAGCCTCGATGGCTCTATGGGCTTCAGGAGATAATCGAAGGCAGCATATTCAAAAGCCTTTATTGCATAATCATCATAAGCTGTCGTGAAAACAATATGGGGATTAACCGATTTGATCCTGTTAAGATCATCAAGTATCTCAAACCCGTTCATCCCGGGCATCTTAATATCGAGAAATACAATGTCGGGTGTCAGTGATATAATGAGTCTGACTGCCTCCAGTGGATCGCGGGTAGATCCTGTAACTTCGACCAGTCCTGTCTTAAACAGCAGACTGCTAAGAAGACTGAGGGATTCCGGCTCATCCTCCACGATCACAGCCTCAAGTATATTCCTTGCTTTAATTCTGCTCATTGTCTTTCTGTTTTAATACAATCTCCATTCCCGAAATTTCCGGCCAACAGGCCGGCAGACTCTGACTACCTTGTTTTTCTTTCGTTCTCCTTTGCTTCCTTACCTTCAGGAACATCAAACCTGTAACTGTCGGGTACGATAATCCTGATTTCGGTCCCGGCCGCATTGCCCGACGCATCGGAAAGATCATGTATCTCAAATCCGGCCTTCTCCCTGTTGAACCTGCTCATGAATTCAAAAATGCGTTCAATTGTCCTGATCCCCTGACCAAATCCTTGTTTCCCCGAAGCTGCAGCAGCTTCTCTTCCCACCCCGTTATCCGAAACTATTATCAGCATGGCATCATTAAGACGGCCCACCCTGACTCCTATACTACCTCCTTCTTTTCTGTTTTCAATGCCATGCTTGACTGAGTTCTCCACAAAAGTCTGAATGGTCATTTTAGGCAAAAGACGCTGCAGATCAGTACCTTCACCGATGTCGACCGAATAAGTAAATCTCTCCCTGAATCTCAGTTTCTGTAGTTCACAGTACCGTCTTACAAAATCAATTTCATCAGAAAGGGTCCTTATCATTATCGAGCCATCTGCAATGGACGATCGCAGGAGACCTGAAAGGGCGACAATATAATCATATGCCGATTCCGCACTTCCCTTCATAATAACCGAACCCACCGACGAAATGACGTTGAAAGTGAAGTGAGGATCAAATTGCCTGAGGATGGAATTCATCTGCAACCTTATCAGTTCATTCCTGAGCTGAGTCTCCTGTTCCTTCTTCCGGATGGACCTCCTTGCAATAAGAAAGGATAAAAACATTAAAATAAGGCCAGCAATTGCCGCAAACCCGATTTTAAAACCGAGTCTCTGCCACAAGGCAGGTATTATATTGAATCCGAGTGAATAAGATCTCTGCGTGGAAACACCGTCAGAATTTACGGCCTTCAACTGGAACTCATAATGCCCGGGTTTCAGGTTCATGTAAATCGCTTCGCCTTCGCTGCTGTAACCCGACCATACATCCTCATGACCGGCGAGCCGGTGCTGATACATCACCTTCTCCGGGTTGGTGGTTAAAATGCCTGTATATCTGAATCTCAGATTGTTTTGCAAATTCGTAAGGATGACAGGTCCCTGCCTGCCATAAAACAGTTCCGGGATCTTAAGCGACTCCCAGGTAAGACTATCGGTTTCAAATTCAACATCGGTAACTGTGATCCTTGGGGGGTGACTGTTCCTCCTGAGTTTTTTATCATCCAGAATGATCACGCTCCCTGAAGCCATGATCCAGAATCGGCCGTCACTTCCTCGAATTATACCGTTGTCGAGACAGTCGTTTCCCGTAAATCCGTCCGTTGCGTTATACAGTCTGAAATAATCCGCTTCGCCACGATAAAACTTCTTAAGATCGATGATACAGATATCAGTCATCCTTCCGACCATAATACGCGATGAATCCATCATAATGATTGAATTTGCCGAAGTATTTATACTCTCAGGCAGCCCATGCGTAAAAGAGTTTGATGATCCTTTTTTAAGAAAGAGTCCCTCTTCGGATGTGACCCATACTCCTCCCCTTCCATCCCTGACAAGGGTGAAGGTAATCGCTGAGGAAACAAGGGTGTCCCTTACCCGTACAGCGTTACCCCCTTCAAACAAAACAACTCCTTTCCCTGCTGATAACCAGTAAGAATTTTCTGCTTCTCTTACAATCCCTTCAACTACGCCGTGTCCCGTTGATACAAAATCGGGATAATGACTCATTTTGTTATTTTTCAAATGGTACAGTCCCCTGCCTGTTCCAAAAAGGAGGGACTTGTCGACCGGATCTTCATAGATTATGCAAACCTGACTGTCGTAGGGGATACCCTCTAACTTTGAAAAGGAATAACCATCCCAGATCAGTACCCCCTGCTTGGTTGAGAAATATACAGTCCCGTCGGATGAAGTGATACTCCCCTTGAAAAAGCTTAAGTCACCCGGAAAAACCTTCCTGTGATCAATCCTGGGAACAAGTTTCTTCCCGTCGTATTCAATCAACTCCCCGGTAAGTGAACCGAACCAGATATGCCCGTGCCTGTCGCGAGCTATTGCCCAGGTGTTTTTTGGCAATCCGTCATCCTCCGTCAGGTAGGAAAAGGCCGTTGAAAGCAGCCGGTGAAGGTTCACTTCCGACCCCAGCCATAGATTCGATTCACTGTCAATAAGATAAGACGACAATAAAGGATGATCGATTTCAGTAACCTCCCTACCGTCAAAATAAACCAGGGGTAATCCGGTTACATTTCCGCGCGCATTCATCTCTGCCCTGCCTGTACTATTGATAATATTCAGAGGGATTAAAGCACCGGCTGAATACTCATAGCTTTCACTTGAGGACTGTACTATTATTTTACCCCTGTCTTGACGTAGGCTTACCGCCGTTAAATCACCCAACCTCGTTACCTCTTTGTTACGGTATCTCCATAAATGCCCGAGCGAATCGAGAATTACAAAGTCTCCTGAATTCCTGTCAGGAAGAAAGGTGACAACATTCAAATGAGAAAAGCCGTCATATTTATCCGAATAATCAGTGTAAACTCCTTTCCTGAATGATATCATTCTGTTGCGCCCCGATGCCAGATCTTTGAGGATGAGTGCAATGGAATCACCTAAACTGCAGGCATAGGCAAAGTTTTCGGAGGATGATCTCTCCGTATAAGGAAAAAACCTGAAACCATAACCGTTGTATTCTGATAAACCCTCCAGGGTCAACGCCCATACCGTTCCCTGATGATCTTCAAGTATCCAGTTTACAAGGTTGGAAGGCAATCCGTCCTTCCTGAAGTAATTTCTGAATTCCAGACCATCGAACCTTGATATTCCGTTGCGGGTGAGAATCCAGATGAATCCACGGCTGTCCTCATAAAGCTGGTTTGCCTGCGTCTGAGGCAATCCGTCAGAGACTGTATACTCGCGCCATGGATATTTCTGACCTTTCAGGGTAAGTCCGGGCAAGCAAAGAACGACCGTCAGCACCATAATCAGCACTGCTCCTGAAAGCGAATATCTGGCCCTGCCTGATACCATAATCTGTGACTTGTTATGCTAAAGATACTGAAAGTACTTTCAGGTTGAAATTAATCCAATAATCCTCCAACAAAAACATTTAGAATGTTAATAACTTGCTCTCAGGAAAAGGCTGAAATACCTCTATTGTTGAATAACTTTATAGAAAAACCAAACAATTATGAGATTAAATCTACCTTCCGGAGTGAAATTTCACGGTATTGCCGTGGGATTTCTTTTGCTGGCGATCCTTGCAGGATGCCAGAAGAGCAGCTTCGAATCTACCAGCGGCGTTGTTGATGACGCCCAGACCACAGCTATCGCCGGTGGTAACGGGCAGAATTACATCGTGATCTCCAAAACAGAGACCCTTCCGGCCGGCTTTGAAAAACAGATTTCCGCCTATGGCGAAATCGTAAGTTCCATTCCCGAAATCGGACAAGTGGTCGTCAGACCTACAACCGTCAATTTTGAGAAGAAAGTGTCAAAACTTGAAAACGTACGGTCAGTCATTGCCGACCTCAAAATGAGATGGGTCGATCCTGTCGATTTCCTCGGACAGGTAAGTTCGGAAAGCATCGGTGATGATGAGAGGTTTTTTGCCTATCAGTGGAACATGCGGGCAATCTTTGCACCCGCAGCATGGGATGAAGGTTTTACAGGCGAGGGCGTCAGAGTATTTGTACTCGATGAAGGCATTGACGCCGACAATCCCGACCTTGCCTCAAATCTCAACGACAACCTGAGTACCTCTTTTGTTCCGGGTGAAACATATAATGTCGGAGATGGCAACTTCTTCAATCACGGCACCCATGTAGCCGGCATAATTGCTGCCGCTGACAACGAGTGGGGGGTAATCGGTGTGGCACCTTATGCAGAGATCGTTGCCGTAAAAGTACTCTCGGAATATTCTGGATCAGGATATTTCAGCTGGATCAACCAGGGAATAGTTTATGCTGCCAATAACGGAGCAGATGTTATCAACATGAGCCTTGGGGGAACACTCTACAGGAACGGGTTCTACATCGACGATGACGGTATACTCCAGAAGATGCCTGCAGTTTATTACCAGGAAGCAATTCTTGCCCAGCAGCGTGCAGTCGACTATGCCTGGAGAAAAGGAGCCGTTATAGTCTCTTCGGCCGGTAACAGCTCGATTAACTTCGATGGCGGCGGACCAATCTTTAAACTTCCCGCCGGACTTAATAATGTTATTACCGTTTCGGCAACAGGTCCCGATTGCTGGATAACGACACCTGTTCCTAACTTCGATCTTCCGGCAAGTTATACCGATTACGGCAAATCTTATGTCGAAATAGCTGCTCCTGGTGGTGATTTTGACTGTGATGCCGGATATCCCTATGACATGGTACTAAGCTGTGGTACAGGCGGTCCGGGCTATTCATTTTATTTCGCAGCCGGAACCAGCATGGCTTCACCTCATGTGGCAGGCGTTGCAGCACTGATAATAGGAAAGAACGGTGGAAATATGAATCCCTTCGAGGTTACCAAAAAGTTGCTTAATACAGCTGACAAGATTGATGGCCTGGGTATATCACCATGGTACGGAAAAGGTAGAGTCAATGCCTACAGGGCAGTGACTGAATAGAAGTAACACAAAAGCTGCCCCGCCTGGTTCTTTTTTCAACCGGACGCGGGCAGCTTTTGAATTTTCAGTTAGAATGTGATAGCCGTATATTTTACAAAAAGGATTATTACACAGATAAGAAGGGCTATCCCTATTGCAATCGAAATCCAGAAAGCTACCGTATTCCTCTTCGGGTATTCGTTGAATATGTGCTGCGGCATGATGCGGTATGCTTATAAATATTAAATTACAGTCAAAGTTAGTCCAAGCTCCTGCCAAAATCAAACTTTACCGCCTTATTTTGGCCAACACACCGTCCTGAATGGTAAACAAATTATTAATGGTGATCAGGGCTCAGGGCCTTTGCGCCTTCACGCCTTAATGCCTTAACGCCCTTACGCCTTTACTCTTTGCCTTCATTCCTCACTTACCGGCAGGATTGGGTATGATACACAGGAATTCAAAATCTTCTCCGAAAGGATTCCTGAACTGATGCATTGCATTTGGGCTAACATAGAGGCTCTGCCCCTTTGAAACTTCAAACTCGTTTCCGTTCTCATCGACGGCAATGCCCCTGTTGGCCTCGATTTTCACAACATGCTCGTAATTATGCTTATGCCATGGGCTGTTGCCTCCAGGGGCAATGGTGAAATGCCTCATTATAATGTTGTCCGATCCGTCGGCCGGACCAATCAGTATTTTCATCCTGACGTCTTTCGCTCCTTCCATGGTAACCACTGCGGCAGCTATCTCATTGTTGTTGTTTATCTTCATGGTGCTTGTCTTATAATGATACAAAGTTAAAAAAAGATATGTACCTCCGGATGCCAGGAAGAATTAACCAAAGCGACAAAAAAAAGCCGGAAAAGAGGATTGTTCTTCTCCGGCTCAAAACGTAAGATAATTAAGATTTCTTAAAGGTGATAAGGTCTTCTGTATTCGTAATTCATAAGCCTGTGGCTGCATGCTTCCTTGTCGTCGATGAAGGTATAGGTTGCCGGATCCCATTTTACCGGTCTTCCCAGTTCATTGGCTATGTTGCCAAGGCAGCATGTGACTGCGGTGCTGCAACCGACCTCTATTGAAGCAATCGGCTTTTGACGCGAACGCACTGCATCAATGAAATTCTGCATGTGGGGCGAACTGATCTCGAACTGAAGACCTTCGCGGGTTGGAGCGGGACGGGCCTGCTGGGCCGGGCGTGCCTGGCGTGCCTGTCCTTCAGGACGCGGAGCTCTAGGCTGAGGACGGTTTCCTGCAATCTCAGCCGGAATAAGTGAAGGATCGGAGCAGCCGATATAACCTCTTGCAACCTCAATCCATCCCTTGGTACCAATGAATTTTATGCCCTGGGCGCCTGGATTATCTTCAAGATACGGCTGCTCGGTCATCACGACTCCGGTTTTGTATTTGAAGGTCATGTATTCCGTGCCATTGTATCCCTTTGGAATTATTTCGTAAGGAGCCGAGCCGTCCATTCCGATAGCAGCCTGGGCGATATCAAACATATGAGCTCCCCAGTCGGCGGTGTAACCATTCCCCATTTCGAGATACCAGCGCCATGCGCCCCAGAGTGTTTCGTTCTGAACCGGATCAAGAGTGATCTGCGGTGCAAGGTCGGAATGATAATGGATCTTGTCGTCATTCAGCGGACCGAGCCAGAGGTTCCAGTTCAGGTTGCCGGGGATGGGCATAGAAGGAAGATCGAATGGTTTGGGCGGATCACCAACCTTGGCATAGATCTTTTCAATATGGCCGATGGCACCTTTCTGAACCAGTTCGATAGCCTTCTGGAATTCCTTGCTTGAACGCTGCTGACTGCCAACCTGAACAACCCTCTTGTTGTCGTTGGCAACCCTTGTCATTACAAGAGCTTCCTGAATGGTGTAGGAAAGAGGCTTCTGAACATATACATCCTTGCCGGCCTGGCAGGCATGAATTGTCATCAGGGCATGCCAGTGATCGGGAGTCACAACTTCAACCACGTCTATGTCCTTGCGTTCAAGAAGCTTTTCATACTGTTCATAGGTGTCGCACCTTGGTGCAAGGCCCTTTGATTGCTGCCATTCCTCAACAGTCTTCTTGTATCTCTGCTGCTTGATGGTATCAACATCGCAGCAGGCAACAACCTGAAGCCCTGCAGCACCTGCAAAACCACGGAAATCAGAAAGAGCCTGACGGCCAAGCCCGATGGTACCCATAAGTACCCGGTCGCTCGGAGCCACCCTAATACCGTTAATAACATAGCTGGGCAGAATCGTCAGGCCTGTAAGGCCCAGTGCCGATAATCCAAGAAAATCGCGGCGGTTCAAACCTTTGTTTGTAGTCTTTTTCATGTGTAAATAATTTTAATTTAAGGTCGCATGGAACCCGCATGTGCCAAATACTTTCATTCCTGTCAGTGATTTTAATCATGAGGGTTTCATTTCAATTAATGATTATGGGTTAGAATCTTAAAAACCAGGCTAAAAATAACCATTTGTTCTTCTTATAAAACTTCTGTCTGTTCATTTTTTTCACTGTATGCTGTGAAACATATTTTGGCCGGCTGAAAAATATTGGCTCTTGTAAGGTGTTTTGATTATATTCGTACAAAGCCAAAATAATGATAGCAGGACATTTCATCTGGATAACGATCGCCGTACAGCTGATCGCCGGATGCGCCTCAGACGGTGTTAATCCTCAGGGCATAAAAGGCAAAACAGGTTATAGCCTGACTGCACCAGATAAGGTGTACAGCCTGCCTCCGTCGCTTCATGAAATATCCGGAATAACAGCTGTAGACGCTGCATCAGTCGCCTGTGTACAGGACGAACATGGCATGGTTTTCATCTATGACCTGAACAAGAAAAGCATGACAAGGCAGATTTCCTTCGGTTCTAACGGCGATTACGAGGGAATTGCCAGGGTGAACAAAGCCCTTTATATCCTCAGAAGCGATGAGGTTCTGAGCGAAATCGTCGATTTCACCTCAGCCAAATCCCCGATAAATGTTTACAAAACCGGCATCCCGGGGAAAGATGCGGAAGGACTCTGCTACGATCCGAAAAACAACAGGCTGCTGATAGCCCCGAAAGAAATATCCTCTGATAAGCCGTCTGCCCTGAATACAAGACATATTTACGGCTTCAACCTTGCTTCCAAAACCCTCATAAAAGGTACGGTAATGGACTTTGACATAAAGAAGGTTGAAGAATTTGCCGTTAAAAACAATATAAAGGTGCCAATGAAAGGTAAGAAGGGAGAAGAAAAGGTGCCAGATATTAACCTGAAGATATCTGCAATCGGCATTCATCCCCTTACCTATAAGCTGTTTGCCATATCCGGACCCGAAAGGCTCCTTTTTGTCTTTGATTTGAAAGGCAACCTCGAATCTCTTGAGAGGCTCGACAAGGATCTTTTCGCCCAGCCCGAAGGCATTACCTTCATGGAAAACGGCGATATGCTTATCTCAAACGAGGGTGCAAAGGGGATACCTACGATCGTGAGGTTCAATTTCCGGAAATAACTCCCCACAGCAGACCTTTGTCTCAACCTGTTAAAAGGATGAGTATTTCTAACGTTAAACTAAAATCAATTAATAGTGTTTGACTGGGGTATTAAATGAATATAACTCAAGGATACGATTCTGTATTCATTTTATCAGCAAAATTCAGGATTGGAAAAATTCTGTCAAAATGTTCGGATTTTTTTTGGAAATTCTATACTCTGTATTCTCCGATCGTTTAACTTTAGTCCAACTTAAACCAAACCTGACATATGAAAAAGATCTTATTTGTTCTTGTTGCTGGCCTGTTGATAGTTGCAGGTTCATGCGAAAGAGAAAGGGAAGTATCCCTGCCGCAGGATGACAGTTCACTGGTTTCATTTTCCGACGGTGATGTCATTCCGGGCCAGTATGTGGTACTCCTGAAAGATGGAACAACATCCATCAACTCAGCAAAGCTGGGTTATGCTGATGCACAGGTCGCAATGCTGAGCGAAATACCCAAAATATTGAAGGCTTCGGATATTGTCGCAAGGGTACCTATTCATGTCTACACTTCATCGGTGGAAGGCTTTGCACTTAAATTGTCCCCGGATGAAGCTTCCAGCCTTTCTAAAAATCCCGGTGTGCGTGGAGTATGGCCCGACAGGATGGTTGTCCTTGCAAAACCTGTAAAGCCACCGGTTACACCAGTTGAAGAGACAACACCTCCCGGCATAACAAGGGTTGGCGGAGGAGAGACTTATACGGGAACAAACAAAGTTTGGATAATAGATACAGGTATTGACCTGGACCATCCTGACCTTAATGTTAATAATGAATTAGATAAAACTTTTGTCCCAAGAACGACTTCAGCCGACGATGATAATGGACATGGAACACATTGCGCGGGTATTGTTGCTGCAATAGACAACGAAGAAGGTGTTGTGGGAGTTGCGGCCGGCGCTCAGGTGGTTCCGGTAAAGGTTCTTGACAGACGTGGATCAGGAGCTTATTCCACAATAATGGCCGGTGTAGATTATGTAATAGATAATTCTTTACCTGGTGATGTGGTAAACATGAGTCTTGGAGGAAGTGTTTATGAACCTCTTGACCTGTTAGTTATTTCAATGGGAGTAGTGGAAGATGAAGGACCAGGTCTTTTTGTTGCACTGGCAGCAGGCAATGAAAGCGATGATGCAGAGAATCATTCGCCAGCCCGTGCTGATGGACTAAATATTTATACCATTTCAGCCTGCGATGTTTACGATGTCTGGGCGTATTTCTCGAATTATGGACCAGGTGTTGATTTTTGCGCTCCAGGAGTCAGCATTTATTCAACTTATAAGGGAGGCGCCTATGCAACAATGAGCGGAACTTCAATGGCAGCACCTCATGCATGCGGGGTATTGTTGCTTACCGGAGGAAAACCAGCAACCGACGGTTATGTACTAAATGACCGCGATGGTAATCCTGATCCCATAATCCATAATTGATCAGTCTAATAATATTAAAAGCCCTGCTGCAGGATTGCAGCAGGGCTTTTTGTTTGTTTTATACATAAGACACAAAAAAATACGAGCTAATTAATTCAGGAATTTTCTGCCGTATTAAACATACAGGATATCATTTACGACACCTGGGGTGCGACTTTGAATAGCCCAATTGCTCTCAATTATTTTCTATCGCATCAAACATGCAGGATATCATTTACGACACCTGGGGTGCGACTTCGAATAGCCCAATTGCTCTCAATTATTTTCTATCGCATCAAACATGCAGGATATCATTTACGACACCTGGGGTGTCGACTTCGAATAGCCCAACTGCTCTCAATTATTTTCTATCGTATCAAACATGCAGGATATCATTTACGACACCTGGGGTGTCGACTTCCAGTAGCCCGGGTCTCACCCCGGGAAAAATGCACCACACAACACGTACAACCCTGGAAGGGTTGACTTCCAATTGCTTATTCTGATTAGTTTGCATATATTTGTTGTGCTGCTAACTTTAATTGGAATAAATATGTCAACCTACACCCAGATTCTTTACCAGATAGTCTTTGGTAGTAAAGACTAC
>JAFGXK010000164.1 GCA_016936695.1 Bacteroidales bacterium
CCTCTTTCAACGCTCAGAACAAAAATATGCGTTAGTGCGGTAAAACCCAATTTTAAGATTTCTTTACTACTCATATTAAGTGTGTTATAAAATATAACCGCACTAATTTCACGAGACGTCACAAGTCAAGAAAAAATAGGCAGAATGATATTTTACGATAACGCTGCCCGATTATACAAGCTGGAATAAGCATCTATCGGACCTTAGCCGGCTTTTGAAAATTTCGTTTCATCTCATATGGAAGCATCCGCACTTTTGTGCCGCTTTCGTTCATGAAATACAGGCGCGATCTCGAAAATTCAGAGGCATTACCATCAGCCCACAAGGCGTAAAATCTCTTATCGGGATTCATTGGTTTTCTTACAAATGAATGATTAAACCGGCTTTGAGATGTAATATCCGCCTTCTTCTCCCAGCTCCGTCCATCATCGGTGCTTACCCACATGGCCACCTCTCCTCCTGTTCCGTATTTTTGAGGACCGGGTTCTGTCGGGCCTATTACCCTCCATTCTCCCGGAGTGATGTACAGGGATCCCCTGTCAAAATTATTAGTCGACTCACACACCTTATTGAAATTCCATTTCCCGTCTCTCCTGCTTATCACCATCCAATCCCTTGGTCCTCCCTGAGGCCCCGGTTCAATGTCCCGTGACAGGACCACCAGCAGCACCGGATTACCGTCATCGTCAAAATCAATATCCGATAAATGGACAAGCAATCCTTCCTTCTCATAATTCCTGATCAGGGCATCGTTGGCCGTATCGGTAAGAGGCGTCTGAACTACCTTTTCATCAATTGTTTTCCAGGTTCTCCCTCGATCGTCTGTATACAGAAGGTAGAGATTTGTCTGGCGGTCGATAATTCCGCCTGGAAAGTAGTTGAACGCGGTGTAAACCTTCCCCTTACTGGTTCCCGACAGCTGAAGATGGCCGCCCATGGCTGCAAGTGTGCGGGAATCGGTCCAGTTTTCCCCGGTGAAGCCTGATGAGAAGCATATCTCCAGACCTTTGGATACCCTCGACCAGAGGAGCAGGAACCCCGAGCCGGAATTCCACCAGGGCTGAGGGGACAGCATTTCCATCTCCTTTATCTTGTCAAACCGCTCAATGGAATAAGGCATAGAGCTTCTGAAGATAAGGCCCGGACGCGTCCGGCTGTTGCCACTGACGAACACCCACAGGAATCCCATGCCGTCAATCGACAGGGAGGCGTTGTCGTAGGGTTCCCTTACACCCATTTTATCGTACACCACAACAGGTTTCGGAACAACATTCCTGACATGGTCATAATATGAGATCATTATCAGAAGATGGCGTTCCTGCTCGCTTTTAGTTCCTCCGTAAACAAAGAATGTTTTTCCGGCCTCCTTTGAATAAATCGCAATCGGCCGGTAACGGGAACCAAAAGTGGCCGCTCCCCCCGACAGTTTATAACCATATTCCGTGGGATTTCCTGTACTGAACCATATACCTTTGTACCCGTCAGCCACCGGGTTCTGGGAAAATGCAGAACCGTTATCTGTTGCCAGACAAAGGATCAGGGCAAGTAATGTGAATCTGCCGGGCATGGTTCAGGTAACAGGTATTACCGTAAATATAGGATTTTTATTTTACCATCCAGCCATCCCGGGAGATTTTACCGGGATTGTTTCGGGTTGAGAATCATTTGAAATGAAAATAATACCAGAAGGTATTGCCGAACTGCTCCTTCATTTTCCCCTCCAGGGTGGCCGGATTCTGCCGCTCGGTCATGAAAGCCGAAAAATACTGATCAAACCTCAGCCTTGTTTCGCTACTCAGCTCAAGTCCGCCCATATCCGGCAAGCTGCCCTGGCTATTGAAATAGATCAATATTGCCTCCTCAATGTGACGAGGTATAGCTGTATAGCCCATTTCCTTCATCAGCGAAATATTGCCGACCAGCATCTCAACATCCTTGTTGAGAAGAAGCCAGGCCATAAGATACTCGAAGGCCTCCCTGTTGCCGGGGTTCTGGTTCACCAGCCTGGGCAGGTTACCCTCAGGTGATTCAAGAAACACGAAGAAATCCTTTCCGGGGAGGATGCTCATCTTCCTGCCCAAAGCAGGATCCGATTTAACAGCAGCAGAATCGCCCGCAAGCTTTTCATGGGAAATTGCCCATTTTCTGTAACTTAGTGATTTCTTCAGGATGTCAGCATATTTCCGGGTCAATAAATAATCACCGTTTATCAGGCTCGATTTTACAAGCAGCTTCATATTCTGAGGCCGCCGGCCATAAACAACCATTTCCTCATAAGCCCATCGCTGGGCCTCATTGATAAGCCCGATGGCATAAAAGGAATAGGCTCCCCAGTTTATATGCTCGCTGCTCCATGGCAGGAATAATGAACTTGTACCGAAGTCCTGCCGGCCATGGAACAGCCTGTCGCAAAGCTGTCCGGTCGACGACAGTGCTATATTGTAGAAATACTGACCTATAAGATTTTCCGAGGGTTTCTTTTCGTGGTATTCGACTGCTTCGTCGAATTTCTCCGCGAATATCATCTTCTCAAGATTTATCACCCTGGAAGTCTGTGAATTGTAACCGGCAACAAGCACAATTACAGCAGCACAGAGGACAAGAGCGGGAATTACAATTCCGGCAGCAATGCGGCTTCCAGGTCTGATGACCCTGACGGTTCCGGCCATCCGGGTAAGGGCAGGATACAGCACCAGGTAAGCTATCAGCGCATAGAACATAACCTTATGCAACTGGTCGTTTATGAACGGAAGCGGATAAAGGAATAGCTGTTTGATGCTTTGCAGAAGCAGCAGGTTGTCGAACAACAGTATGGAGACTCCGGTCAGAACGGCAAGCATCAGGGGAAGAAGGAATCTGTGACGGCCCTTCAGATAAACAAGGCAGTAAACAATAAACATTCCGATAAACACAAGTGCAAAAGCTCCTGTTACATAAAACACCAGCGGGAAAAAAGCCAGGGCAATGTACTTGTTCCTGATTGTCTCCTGACTGATTATAATAAGGAAAAATGCAATCACAATAACAAATCCCGCATTATAGAGCATAAGATGATAATAATGTGTCTGCATGATGAGCAAAAGGCAGGAGGGGATCACAGCCAGCAGGCCCGACAGTCCTGAACCGGGGATCAGGCGCCTGTTTACTTGATATATTATCACAGCCGGAAGCGAAAGGACAGCAGCAAGTATCAGTGAGCCTGCAAAACTGCTTACATAAAACTGGGTAAGGAATTTTGCTGCCAGGTCGGCAAGAGAACCAGGCTTAAGGAAGAAATCAAAAATATAGTCGCGGGTATAGACAAACAACGATTGCTGCTCCTGGAAGAAGAGAACATAGTTACCTGGAACCAGAAAATAAACAAAGGCAATAATGAAGAACCCGGCAAGAATATACCAGCTGTAGTCAGCTGCCTTTACGGGTGATCCCTTTTTTATGTTTGGCTTTTTTACCTGAGACATTTTAAGTAGTGGTATCAGTCAAATTTTTGCATTTATAATGCTATATGCTTTCCAGTCTACCCCCCTCAACTACCCCCCTGCCCCCCTAAAGGGGGGTTCTGGCAAGCTTCGGTCTTCCGTCTTCCGTCTTCACCTCACACCTCACGCCCCATGCCTCACGCCTCTACTCATGTATCGACCTCTCTCCCGGATTCCTCTTCATTCCTGCCTTTTCCAGATCCTCTCTTGAAAGAGATTTTCCGGGATCACCCGATAAGGCTTTCACCAGTTCATTTGAGGTTGCCTTTGCGAAATCGCGTGGTCCGAGGTTTATCCTGCCGCCTACAAATTCAGGTATGTTGTACGATTCCATGAGCTTATCGTAATATGCCGGATCTTCCTGTGGGAGTATGAAGGGTTTTCCTGTATTGTCCCATGATCCGAACCAGGCCAGGAAAGGCCGGGTGGTTCTCCCGTCGGTCCTCTTGCTGCTGAACACCAACCACTTCCCGTTTGATGACCAGGCATGGTAGCTGTCGGTCTCGCTGCTGTTCAGGTCCATTTTTTTGCTCTCGCCAGTGTTCAGGTCTATTATATGCAGGTCGGCCTCCTTGTGCCAGATGGGGAAGGTTCCGAAATCATGCAATGTTATAACCATGTACCTGCCGTCGGGAGAAATCCTCGGGAAAGAAGCGCTTTTACCGTTTGCCGATGGGTTGAATACTAATTCTGTCGATCCGAAACCGGCTGTTTCCGGATCGAAAGGCATCCTGACAATATCGTATCTTATTTCCTCAATATCTTCGAGTGACATGGTCGAGCCGGTACTGGTCTGGTGGGCTCTGCAGAAATAAAGGAAACGGCCATCGGGCGACCATGAAGGGAATGTTTCCAGATAGCTTGTGGTATCAGCGTCGTCGGCGTGGTAAGTCAGGTTCTTATCAACGTCATAGACCACTATATCCGAAACAAGGTCAAAGACTTCGATCAGCTTTTCGGGCCGGGCATAAAAGCCCTGCCGCACCTGATTCGATGAATATGCAATATATTTTCCGCCCGGATGCCAGGATGGGTAGGTTGCCCCTCCGGGCATAGATTCAATCTTTGGGTCCACCCTTCTGAACCGGCCGTTATCGGCAATATAGGTCCCGTTGTTTGAACCCCTTATGTGAACCATGAATTTTTCGGGATTGTACTGATTGAACGAATGACAGTTAATGCAGTTCATATCGAGTATTTTGTTGTCGATCAGTGTCTCCTCGCCGAAGCTCTCGATCGACCTCTGCATTATTCTGATATTTGACCAGTTATAGTATCCGGGATAAATAAGTCTGTAGGCAAGGTATGGATCGGCGGGTTCTTCTGAAACGTTCATTGTGAACGGGACATACTGATCAAGTTTTTTTGATCCCTTAAGGGCAGTAAAAACCTCAAATTTTATCTGGCTGCCTTTTGAAGCTTCTGTAAGTTTTCTCCATTTCTTTTCGGGGAACTTTACAACACCATCGGATGATTTAATCGCGATACTGAAACCATCGGGTCCTGTAGCCTCAACTCTGAAATAATTCCCGGCTTCTGAAATCCTGAAATTCATTGGTGCAATATTCGGCGGGATGGTAACTCCGGTGTAATCGGGTTCGATCACAGGTAATCTCCTGGTGCTGACAAGCTCCATGCCCGACTCCCGGCCGCAACCCGTAAACAAAAGGAGACCCGACAAAAACAGCAACACCGAAGATATTTTCCTTCCCCTTCTCATTCTGGTCAGATAAAATTAAAACGAGTGCTAAAGGTAAAATTTTAATTTAAATCCCTGAAGGTTTTTAAATCAAATAGGCATGCGGTACGCGGTATGCGGTACGCGGCGGTACTGCTTTCCTTCGTCTTCCGTCACTTTTCAATCAAACGTTACAGATTTTTTCTAATTTTGAGAAGACTTCTAACTTGATTAGCCATGAAACCAATAACCTTTTTAATGATAACGGCCTGCATTCTGGTATCATGTTCTGGCGATGGATCGGGGAGCCGAAAGGTAAGTGCCGATGACGAATTTAAAATATCAGCAAGTGATTATTCCTCGGCATATTTCAGCAACAGGCTTGGAAATGCAAGGGTTTTCACAGACGAAGAAGACGGGCTTCTGACTATCACCAATGATGCGGCCGGTTACAAGATAAATCAGGAGAAGATAATCGCCGGACTTATTGATGATGATTCAAAGGAGGATGCCATAGTCCCGTTTTACGCAATGAGGGGCAAGTCTATTATGGGATACTATCATATGATACTACTGGCTTCGGCAGATACGTTCGTGGTAGCAAAGACCGTCAGCGATATTTTTTCTGTTCACGATATCAGGAACAGGAAGATAATTGCCGAGGTATCGACGGTATCTCCCGATTCACCCGGCTTTGGTTGTGACGAGTGCCGGGAAGTTGTAAGGTACCGGTGGAATAACGGTAATCTGGAAAATGAAGAATAAAAAAAAGGGGCCGGTCAGCCCCTTTTCTTTAAAATAAGCAGAAAATCTCTACTGGTAATCAGGATTCTGAACAAGCACATCTTTCTGAAGGTCAAGCTGACCCTGTGGAACAGGCATGAACTTGTCCTTGTTCTCGAAGCTTGCACCCTGCATGAATGGTCTGATCCTCAGGTCACCCTGTTGGAATGAATTCAGGGTGGCGGCCATATCAACTCTCATACCGGCAGGAAGTTCATCCCAGCGCCTGAGGTCAAAGAAGCGTCTTCCTTCCGTTGCGAACTCAAGTCTCTGCTCCCACTGAACTGCTCTCATTGCTTCTTCCTTGTCTGCGAACGGAGGATACTGTCCGATCTTGTAGTTTGCTGCAGGCTGAGTCCAGTCAACTGCTCCGCCAGTCATATAGTCGGCATCGGTGGATCCTTCGCCCCAGGGATAGACCGACGGAGGCAGGATTGTAATATTAACTCTACCCATTACAACCTTATTATCAGCCCTGTCGCGGATCTGGTTCACATAGTCCCTGGCTGTTACAAGGTCGTTTTCAAAAGCTGCAACTTCAGCCCTCCAAAGAAGGATATGGGCGTACCGGATGTAGCGGAAGTTATTTGCATTGATACCGGTCTGCCATCCTGTGGTTGTGGATAATGTGTAACGCTCCGACTTGTTGAAGAATACTTTCGGTGTCGGGAGATAAGGACCACCTTCAGATTGTTTGCGGATCCAGTTGCTTCCACGGTTGATCCCCCAGTCCTTATAGGGGATTCCCCTCCGGCTCACGGTATAGTCAAGGCGCGGGTCGACCTCGTCAGTAAACGGCACAAAAGGCTGATCAGAGGAAATCCCCTGGTCGTTTGCAAGATCCACGTTATTGAAGGTGTCGAACATTGGCAATCCGTTGTTATCAACCTTATAGGCATTGACAAGGTTCTGCGAGGGCTGGTGGAAACCGCAGCACATACCTATGTCACCTCCATGGGGCCAGTTAAGACCGATACCCATCTCAGCATTCAGCGATTCGTTGATGTCATTGACGTTTGCCTGGATCTCGAAGATTGACTCTTCATTATTTTCGGTTTCGATATTGTAATTATCGATGAAGTTGGGCATTAACGAGAACTGCCCGCTGGTGATAATATCATTCAGAAGCGGTTTTGCCTCAGCATACTTCAGCTCCTGCAGGTAAGCCCTTGCAGCAATGGCCTTGGCGGCCCACTTTGTCGGACGGCCGGGCTGCGCCTGAGTAGCAGGAAGGATTCCGGCTGCATATTCCATGTCGGCAATGATAAAATTCAGTACAGCCCCCTCGGCATTTTGATTTGAAACCGATGCAGGATCCTCTACAGTTTCATCAATTATCGGAATATAATCTCCGAATACCAGCCATGCTTCAAAATAAAAGAGACCTCTGAGGAATCGAACCTCAGACCTGAATCTGTCAGCAACTTCCTGAGTAATAATCCCGTCATCCTGGGTTTTCTGAATAACCCTCAGGGTTTTATTTGCACGGTCAACCCCCATACCGAGGTTGAGCCTCCACTTATCGGCAGGATAACCGTTGGTGGTAACTACTTCCCATCGTTCAATCTCATTGACAGGAACCTGGTCGGTGATTTCCGAACCCTTGTAAGCATCGTCTGAGGCAACTGATCCGTATGTCCAGTTTGTTATGGATGCGCCCCAGGAAACAGTCCAGAGAGCGCTTCCTTTAACCATCCCGTATGTTCCGGTTAACAGCGCATCAATACCTTTCTCGGAATAGAAGACATTCTCTGATGTTGAAGCCTGAGGAGTTTTTGTCAGAAATTCTTCCGAGCAGGAATAGAACATGGCTACCAAAAGAAATGCAGCCAGTATAATTGATAGTTTTTTCATATTGTTCCAGTGTTTATGTTATAATTACTAATCATTATAAACCAAGGCTGACTCCGAACATAAGTTGTTTGGATGTCGGCCAGGAGCCGTTATCCAGACCCATCCCGGTGCCGGATCTGTAAAGTTCAGGATCAAGTC
>JAFGXK010000016.1 GCA_016936695.1 Bacteroidales bacterium
AGAGAATGTTTTTGAGAAGAAGGGGACCAGACTGCCTGTGATGGTCTCAGGGACTATTACCGATGCAAGCGGACGGACTCTGACAGGTCAGACTTTGGAGGCATTTCTTATATCTGTTTCACATTTTCCTCTTTTCAGTATAGGGTTGAACTGTGCCCTCGGGGCTGATCAGCTCAGGCCCTTTATTCAGGAACTGTCTGCCAAAGCGGGATTTTATGTTTCTGTACATCCCAATGCAGGACTTCCTGATCAGTTTGGTGAATACAATCAGTCGGCTGAATACATGGCTTCGGTAGTTGAAGATTTTATGAAAGAAGGGTGGGTGAACATTGCCGGGGGATGCTGCGGAACAACTCCCCTTCATATCAGAAAAATTGCCGGACTGGCAAAGAAATACATGCCACGGCAAAAACCTGAAATTAAAAGATATACAAGGCTAAGCGGACTGGAAGCCCTGACAATAACACCTGAGACGAATTTTGTGAATATTGGTGAGAGGACCAATGTATCGGGTTCATTGAAATTTGCAAGGCTGATAAGAGAAGAAAAATACCCGGAAGCACTTGCCATTGCCAGGAATCAGGTTGATGGTGGTGCACAGATAATAGATATTTGCATGGATGAAGCCATGCTCGATTCCGAAAAGGTAATGGTGAAATTCGTCAATCTCATTATGGCCGAACCCGATATAGCAAAGTTGCCGTTGATGATCGATTCCTCGAAGTGGAGTGTAATAACATCAGCTTTGAAATGCATACAGGGGAAATCGGTTGTCAATTCAATAAGCCTGAAGGAAGGAGAAGAAATATTTCTTGAACATGCAGGTGAGATAAGAAAATATGGAGCGGCAGCCGTTGTAATGCTTTTCGATGAAAAAGGACAGGCCGATACTTACGAGAGGCGTATTGAAGTTGCTGAAAGGTCATATCGTCTTCTTGTCGACAGGATAGGATTTCCTCCGGAAGATATAGTTTTTGATCCCAATGTTCTTGCGGTAGCGACCGGAATTGAGGAACATAATAATTATGCAGTCAATTTCATAAAGGCAACCGGATGGATAAAGGAGAACCTGCCGTCAGCGAAAGTGAGCGGGGGTATCAGTAACCTTTCGTTTTCGTTCAGAGGTATTGATAAGGTGAGGGAAGCGATGCATTCGGCATTTTTGTACCATGCCATAAATGCCGGACTTGATATGGCAATAGTAAACCCGGGAATGTTACAGGTTTATAGCGAGATACCTCCCGATCTCCTTCAACTTACAGAGGATGTTATCCTTAATCGCAGGAAAGATGCCACCGAAAGGCTTGTAAAGTTTGCAGAAGGAATAAAAAGTGAAGGGAAGAAAGAAGAGAAAAGCGACGAATGGCGTAAGATGCCGGTTGTCGAAAGGATAAGGCACTCACTGATAAGAGGGATCGATGAGTATATTGAACAGGATGTTGAGGAAGCCAGACCCGATTTTTCAAGATCGATAGAACTTATTGAAGGACCGCTGATGGGAGGTATGAATGAAGTAGGGGATTTGTTCGGTTCGGGTAAGATGTTTCTGCCTCAGGTCGTTAAAAGTGCGAGGGTGATGAAAAAGGCCGTATCGAAACTTGCACCATATATTGAACAGGAGAGTAAAGGTGAAGAAAAAAAGAATGCAGGCAAAATAGTTCTTGCAACCGTTAAGGGTGACGTACATGATATAGGGAAAAATATAGTTGGTGTTGTCCTTTCTTGCAACAGCTATGAGGTGACTGACCTTGGTGTGATGACCTCTTCGGACAGGATAATTGATACTGCGCTTACTGAGAAGGCGGATTTCATTGGTTTAAGCGGACTTATTACCCCGTCGCTTGAAGAGATGGTTCATGTTGCTTCGGAAATGGAGAGAAGAAAAGTGGGAATCCCGTTGCTGATAGGAGGCGCTACAACATCGGAGATCCATACTGCAGTAAAAATATCTCCAAAATATTCAGGTCCGGTAATTCATGTAAAAGATGCTTCCAGGGCAGCAGGTGTTCTCTCTTCACTTCTCAGGGACGAAAAAGAACAATATGTTAAAGGGATCAATGAAAAATATCTCAGACTGAGAGAAGAGCATAATGCAAGGTATACGGAAAGGAAGCTTCTCTCATTAACAGATGCAAGACAGAACAGGCTGCTTACAGTCTGGGAAGATGAGAGTATCTTTCAGCCTCTTGAACCGGGCTACAATATAATTGATGAGATTGACCTGAATGAACTGACCAGGTATATTGACTGGACATTCTTTTTCTTCGGCTGGAAGCTGACAGGTAAATATCCTGCTGTTTTGAAGGATCCGGTAAAAGGACCAGAAGCTGTGAAGCTGTATAATGATGGACAGATCTTCATTAAGGAAATAATTGATAACCGGCTTATTTCTGCAAAAGCTGTTTTCGGTCTCTATCCTGCTGCTTCGGATGGCGATGATATAATTGTTTTTTCAGATAAAGAAGGTACACGGGGAGATATTTTTCTCAGGTTTTTAAGGAATCAGGAGCTTAAAGAACCAGGTGTACCCAATCTCTGTTTATCGGATTATATTGCTCCTGCTTCATCAGGAATTAAGGACAACATAGGTCTTTTTGTAGTCACTGCCGGTATAGATGAGCTGAAGTATGAGAAATACAGGGATGATGATTATGCCTCTATAATGATAAGGATGTTAAGTGACCGCTTTGCGGAGGCTGCTGCCGAATGGTTGCATGAAAGGATAAGGAAGGAATTCTGGGGTTATGCCGCCGGTGAATCTCTGACGGTTGAGGAGATGCTTGCAGTGAAATACAGAGGAATAAGACCTGCTCCGGGTTATCCTGCCTGTCCCGATCATACGGAAAAAAGAGTATTGTTCGATATTCTTGATGCAGAAAATGCAATAGGTGCCGGTCTTACCGAAAACTTCGCCATGACACCGCCGGCAGCTGTCAGCGGATATGTATTTTCTCATCCTGCTGCAACATATTTTAATGTCGGGAAGATCGGAAAGGATCAGCTGAAGGATTATGCAGAAAGAAAAAAAATGAGTATTGATGAGGCAGCCAGATGGCTTGCCACTAATCTGTGATTATCGAAATATGAGTGTTATTGACAAACTGAAAAGTGCCAGGGGACCGCTGTTCACCTTCGAACTTCTTCCTCCGCTTAAAGGGCACAGCATTGAAAGGATTTATGCTACAATCGACAGGCTTCTGGAATTTAAACCTGCTTATATAAATTTCACATCGCATCGTAATGAAATATCCTATAAAGAAAGGTCTGACGGTTTGCTTGAGAAAAGGATTACAAGGCTTCGTCCCGGGACCATTGCCCTTTCGGCCGCTGTGAAGTATAAGTATAATATAACGGTTGTGCCTCATATTCTATGCGGAGGATTCACAAAAGAAGAGACGGAGAATGTACTTATCGAGATGAACTTCCTGAATATTGATGACGTACTTGCTCTTCGCGGTGATCCGCAAAGAGGGAGCAGAATATTCATTCCTGAGAAAGATGGTCACAGATATACCGCGGAGCTGGTAACCCAGATAGCCAATATGAATAAGGGAAAATACCTGGAGGAGTCCCTTGTGGATACTTCACCGACAAACTTTTGTATCGGTGTGGCAGGATACTCTGAAAAACATTCCGAAGCACCCAACATGCTTTCGGATATTGAAAATCTGAAACGAAAGATTGATGCGGGTGCACATTATGTAGTGACCCAGATGTTTTTCGATAACGAAAAATTCTTCAGGTTCAGGGATCAATGTAAAAAAGCGGGAATTGATGTCCCGGTAATTGCCGGCTTAAAGCCTGTATCGGCCATGAATGACATCAGAATGCTGCCTCAGACTTTTCATATAGATCTGCCTGACGACCTGGTGAAGGCAGTTCAGAAATGCACTACTGATGCAGAAGCCCGTGAAGTCGGTATTGAATGGGCCTCAATGCAGTCAAAGGAGCTTATCAAAGCCGCTGTCCCGGGAATTCATTACTACACACTGGGGCGCTCGGATAATATTGCAAGGATTGTGGAAGCTTCGTTCTGATACGCGGTGTCCCGGTCCCGCCTGAGGCGGGACTGCCCCCGGACAGGCATTCTGCTAAACGTAACAACCCCCGCCCCGCTGGAGGCGGGACTGCCCCCTGGAAGGGGGCTAAAGGCTTCAATGTTTACGTAATGTTGCAATATTTGCCCCCTTTCAGAGGGGTTGGGGGGTTATTGCAAGTTGCAGAATGTGCGGGACTGCCCCTGCCACGAGGCTTTCATATGTTACATTTTGAAGGCCTTCTTGATTTTATCTACGTAATCCAGCTTTTCCCAGGCAAAGAATTCAACCTTTTTCATCCAGCCCTTTTTGCCGTTGTCATTAAGAGGTCTTGGTTTGCTTCCGGGTACTTCATAATAGACCTCTATATCCCTGACATAGTTATCGCGTCCAAAATGTCCGTATGAGGCGGTTTGAAGGAATATGGGATTTTTTAGTCCCAGCCGGTTTATTATAGAATACGGGCGCAGGTCAAAAAGCTTTTGTACTTTTTCGGCGATCACCCCGTCGGTGAGGGTTATTCCTTTGTTATCCCTGACGTGTGCAGTGCCGAATGTATTTATATAGAAACCAACCGGATCAGCCACACCTATTGCATAAGCCACCTGAATGAGTGCCTGGTCGCATACACCGGCGGCAACAAGGTTTTTGGCAATATGACGCGAGGCATAGGCTGCTGATCTGTCGACTTTTGAAGGATCCTTACCCGAAAAAGCGCCTCCGCCATGTGCACCATGACCTCCATAAGTGTCGATAATGATCTTTCGGCCGGTAAGTCCGGTATCTCCGTGAGGACCCCCGATAACGAACTTACCTGTCGGGTTTACGAGAAGACGTGTGTCCTCCTTAAAAAGTTCTCTCACTCTTGCCGGAAGAGATTTTTTGACCCTGGGATAGAGATATTTCTTCAGATCGTCGGATATCTGCTTTTGCATAGCTTTTTCTGCAAATTTTTCCGATGCATGCGATTTGTTTTTGGGTAGCACAAATTCATCATGCTGGGTGCTGATAACTATTGTGTCAATACGAACAGGTTTATTATTATCGTCATATTCGATCGTTACCTGGGATTTTGAATCGGGACGCAGGTATTTCATCTGTTTACCTTCGCGCCTGATGGCTGCCAGTTCTTCTAAAAGACGATGTGCCAGCTCGATGCTCAGCGGCATACTGTTGTCCATTTCGCGACATGCATAGCCGAACATCATTCCCTGGTCGCCTGCTCCCTGTTCTTCGGGTTTTTCACGAAGAACACCCTGGCGAATATCAGATGACTGTTCGTGTATTGTAGATATGACACCGCATGAGTCGCTATCGAAACGGTATTCCGCTTTTGTATATCCTATGTCGCGGATAACCCTTCTTGCGGTTTCCTGAACATCAACCCATCCGGAAGTCTGAACTTCCCCTCCGCATACAACAAGACCTGTTGTTACAAATGTTTCGCATGCCACCTTGGATTCGGGATCCCATTTTAAAAATTCATCAAGCAGTGCATCCGAGATCTGGTCGGCAACCTTGTCGGGATGCCCTTCTGATACTGATTCTGAAGTAAATAAATAACTCATAGTTTTAAAGTAGTTAGAATGTTTATTTAAGTATTTAGAGTACTTAGAGTATTTAGAGTACTTAGAGTCTTTAGAGTACTTGAATTTTAGAGTAAAAACAACATTAAGTTTACAA
>JAFGXK010000017.1 GCA_016936695.1 Bacteroidales bacterium
GCGGGATCGGATCGTGCGGACGCGAGCTATGCTGCTCGACCTACATCACAAATTTTGTATCGGTGACAACAACCCATGCCAAATACCAGGAGTTGTCGCTGAATCCGCAGAAGCTCGCGGGGCAGTGCGGCAAGCTGAAGTGCTGCCTGAACTTCGAA
This sequence comes from Bacteroidales bacterium, assembly GCA_016936695.1. GTDB lineage: Bacteria > Bacteroidota > Bacteroidia > Bacteroidales > VadinHA17 > LD21. The sequence continues at coordinate 159 of JAFGXK010000017.1, forward strand.
TTCGACTGTTACGTTGATGCCCAGCGTTCATTCCCTCCAAGGGAAGTCCCGTTGTATCTGGCCGGCAGGACAGCCTATTTCCAGAAAATAGAAGTACACAAAAGTATCTACTGGTACAGCGACTCCGAGTCTCCGACAAGCCTGACACCGGTACCGGTCAGCAGGGTAAAGGAGATCCAGGATCTCAACAGAAAAGGCATAAAACCTGAAAAACTATTATCTGTCCGAGAACCGTCAGAAGCAATCACTCAATCGCAGGATCTGCTCAGCAGCAGCAGTCTGACACGTTTTGATGTTCCCGAACCGAAAAATCAAAAGCGCAGACATCCCCACAAAAGAAAAAACAGGAATTTTGATGACAAGAAAAACAACTAGGATCCTGATTCTTCTGACAGCCGCAGTTATAACGGCATCGTGCGGCAGAAACGTGGTTTTTACAGATACGCTTCCTGTACCCGGCAGGATCTGGACACTTGATAATTCAGCCACATTCAGCTTCAGCGTTGACGATACCGTTAACAGCAATAACATCGATTTCATCCTCAGGACAGGATCGGCTTATCCTTACAGGAACATCTGGCTTTTCGTTACAACCACAGCGCCCGGAGGCAGCAGCATAACCGACACCCTGATGTATGACCTTGCCGATGAGAAGGGGAACTGGTATGGTAAAGGATTCGGAGATATCAATGAACTTAAGCTGCCATACCGCCAGAATGTGTTCTTTCCCACATCCGGGACCTACCAGGTGACTGTCGCCCACGGAATGCGCAGTGCAGGCCTTAAAGGAGTATATGACATAGGGCTGAGGGTCGAAAAAAACATAAAATAGGATTCTGAGGTGGGGAAAAACAAGCTTGCCCGCTGGGCGGAACTTGATACTTTCGAAAACGTTATCCAGCCTGTAATCGGGTCTGACAGCAGGAATGATCACAGGATAAAGGGAAACTGGCGCCGGGAAATATTCAAAAACGACAATCCTTTAATTCTTGAACTCGCCTGCGGAAAGGGTGAGTACACTGTAGGTATGGCAATGCTTATTCCCGGCTGCAACTTCACCGGGATCGACATTAAGGGAGCACGGATGTGGAGAGGAGCGCGCACTGCCCATGAGAAGCAGCTGAAGAATACTGCATTCCTCCGCACAAGGATAGAATTCATTAATTCCTTTTTCGCCTGCGACGAGGTTGATGAGATATGGATCACCTTCCCCGATCCCCATCCTGGTAAAAGGAATTCAAATAAAAGACTTACCTGTCCGTGGTTCCTGAACACCTACCGTAATTTACTCAGGGACAAGGGTATCATTCACCTTAAAACCGACAATGCCGAACTTTACTCCTATACTGAAAGGCTGGCGGCTGACAACGGACTTGAGATTGTTGTATCGACAAAGGATATGCATTCCATGGACCCCGGACTGATTCCGGTTACCGGCCTCATTCTGTCATCAGTCAGCGATCAGTCAGCCATAAGGGAAATACAAACCGGCATCCGTGATGTAAGGACACATTACGAAACGATGTTCATGGAGAAGGGAATGAAGATCAATTACCTCGCATTCAGGCTTGAAAAAGGTAAAGAAATCAGACATGGCTGGGAAGCATCAGAATAAGAATGATTTTTTCGGACAGGTATATGAAGTGACGAAACTAATCCCATGGGGCAGCGTCACTTCCTATGGGGCCATTGCCCGATACCTCGGAACGGGAAAGTCAGCACGAACCGTCGGATGGGCTCTCAACGCAAGCCATTCGGGCGGGGAATTCGTACCTGCCCACCGTGTAGTGAACCGTAACGGCCTCCTCTCCGGGAAACTTCATTTCGGCAATTCAACAACCATGCAGCAACTTCTCGAAAACGAAGGAATTCATGTGGAAGATGACAGGGTGGTGGATTTCATCGAGAAATTCTGGGATCCGTCATTAGAACTTCGGTGATTATTTGGTCAGCCCCGGAAAAATTGCTAAAATTGCGGCTTATTTATAATTGATTTAAATAAAAATTGAGAATTGGGCTTGACCCCCCACCCCCCCTAAAGGGAGAGCTGGAAATGCAGTAAATTTATTATTTTGTGTTAACCATGAAATAAAAACAACCAATGTTCGCTGATTTCAAGGCCCCCTTTAGGGGGTTTGGGGGTGAAACGGGCAGGGGGGGTAATTTAAACAGATATAAAGAATGTATTCAAAAGAAAAAATTTTAAAAGCTCTTTCCAAAGTGGTTCATCCCGAAAAGGAAAAAGACATTGTCTCCCTCGGGTATATTACCGCCATTGAGACCGGTGATGACGGTATTTCGGTAACCATAACAACTGATAAACAGAATGATCCGTTTGCCTCATCACTCAGGAGCACTGCGGTGAGGGCAATAAAGGAAGATCTGGGTCCCGATGCAGTGATCAGGGAAATAAACGTTGAATCGAGGGTTAAGGAGCCGGTTCAAAAACCAAAGGAGAGGGATATCCTTCCGGGAGTCAGGAACATCCTGGCAGTATCTTCCGGAAAAGGAGGCGTAGGAAAGACCACCATAGCCGTCAATCTTGCCATTGCACTTGCCCGCAAAGGATTTTCAGTCGGTTTGCTCGACGCCGACGTATTCGGCCCGTCGGTGCCCAGGATGTTCGATGCACAGGATTACAGGCCGGATGTAATCCGGATGAATGACACCGACATTATAGTGCCGCTTACCAAATACGGAGTAAAGGTGCTTTCCACCGGATTTTTCGTAAGTCCGTCGGATGCGGTTATCTGGAGAGGGCCCATGGCATCGGGATTTCTGAAACAGCTTATAACCCAGGGCGACTGGGGTGAACTTGATTACCTGCTGTTTGACCTTCCTCCCGGAACCAGTGATATTCACCTGACGCTTGTACAGGAAGTTCCCGTAACCGGAGCAATAGTAGTAACCACTCCCCAGGAAGTTGCACTGGCAGATGCACTGAAAGGGATCGCCATGTTCCGCAGCGAGAAGATTAACGTTCCGGTCCTCGGGCTAATTGAAAACATGTCGTGGTTTACCCCCGCCGAACTTCCGGAGAACAAGTATTTCATCTTCGGCAAAGGAGGAGGAAGAGACCTGGCAAGGAAGACGGATGTACCGCTCCTTGGCCAGATACCGCTTGTTCAGAGCATCTGTGAAGGAAGCGACAACGGCAGGCCGGCTGTACTGGAAGACTCGGTGACGGGTAAAGCCTTTATGGAGCTTGCAGGCGAAGTGGTTGAAAAGGTCGACAAAAGAAACAAGGAGTTAAAGCCCACCAGCAGGGTGGAAATACACAAACAATAAAAATTCAGGGAAATATGGAAGATAAAAATACCATCTGGGAAAAAGTTGTCAGTGCATTGAACAGGGTAAGGCCCTATCTGCAGAATGACGGCGGTGATATCGACTTGATTGAAATAACCGACGATATGACCGTTAAGGTAAAGCTCACAGGTGCATGCCACGGCTGCCCCTATGCAATGCAGACGCTCAAGGCAGGCGTGGAGCAGGCGATTATACAGGAGGTTCCCGAGATCAAGCGTGTGATTTCAGCCTGAGGATGCCCCGGGGTCCCAATTTTGCTTACCTTTGAAATACTATACTCCGCTGAAGTAAGTTATAGTATTAAATAACAGTTATTGTATTCCGGGAGGATATCATATAAATATCTGATAGCTCTGGGACTTCTTTTGTTCCTTTCGGGTTGTTCCGTAGAAAAGAATACGGCGACAACACGGTTTTATCATGGCCTTACCGCAAAGTACAACATTTATTTCAACGGTTACGAAAGTTATTCGGAAGGCCTTCAGAAGATAAGCAGCAGTTATACCGACGACTTCGCTGAGCTTCTCAGGGTGTTCGAGAACAGTGATCCCTCGATCGTTTCTCTCGTTTCCTCAAATATGGAGACGGCAATCCAGAAAGCCTCCAAACTGATATCACTTAAGTCAATCACGGCGCGGCCCGAGGTCGATCCCCGCAAGGATCTCAGCGAAAACGAAAAAGCCCTGCTCGAGATGAAGGAATTTAACGAATGGGTCGACGACAGCTATTTTCTTATTGGCAAGGCAAGATTCCACAAGCATGAATTCAATGACGCTGAAGCGGTCTTCAATCACTGTATTGCAGAGGCCAACGATCCTCAGATAAAGATTGAATCAGCAATCTGGCTTGCACGGATCAGCTGCGAGAGGGGAAACTATCCGGAAGCCGCCAGACTGCTTAACGAGGCCTTGCCCGATGCGAAATCGCCGAAAGCCATGAAGGCATTCTATCAAATGACCCTGGCTGATTTGTTTATACGTCAGAAAAAATACAGCGAAGCAATAGAACCGCTTACCGCTTCTCTTGAACTGATATCGGGAAAAAGGCCAAAATACCGTCTGACTTATCTGCTTGCCCAGCTTCATGAAAGGACTGGAAATTCAGAGAGAGCAATATCTTATTACAGGAATGTGGTTAAAATGAATCCCCCCTACGAAGTTGAGTTCAATGCACGTATAAACATTGCCGGCGTATTTGATGTGAACTCGGGCGATCCGGGTGAAATACTGAAGGAGCTGGAAAAGATGCTCAAGGATTCAAAGAATAAAGATTTCCTCGACCAGATCTATTATGCGATCGGTAACCTGATGAAGAAGGAAGGAAAGGAAAAGGAGGCACTCGAATATTACAGGAAATCGGCCTCGTCGGTATCAGGCAACCGCAACCAGAAGGGAAAATCATATCTTGCGCTTGCCGATCACTATTATGCCATCCCCGATTATATGAACGCCGGGAAGTATTACGACAGCACTGTTTATTTTCTTGAGGAGGACTATCCGGATTACAAAAATCTCCTTACCCTTTCCCGTAACCTTGATGAACTGGTAACGCACCTGACAGTAATCCAGACTGAAGACAGCCTTCAGATGGTTGCTTCGATGACTGAGAACCAAAGGACAAACCTGATTGCAGGAATAATTGCGGAGATAACCAGGGCTGAGAGCGAGGGCAGGGTGTCGGAATATTCCGACAGGGCAAACATCGGCCAGTATTATGAGAATGCAAGAAGATTCCAGGACAATATTGAACAGGAAGGTAAATGGTATTTCTACAACCAGACAGCCCTGACTTTCGGCCGTACCGAGTTCAGGAGAAGGTGGGGTGACAGAAGACTCGAGGATAACTGGAGGCGATCGAACAAGGCCAGGGTGGCAACCCAGCAGGCAGCCGGACTTGCCGAAGAAAACGGAAGACCTCAATCTGATTCGGCCGAAACCATTGTGGATTACAAAAAGCCCGAGTTCTACCTGAAAAACCTTCCGTTGAACGATTCCCTTCTGAAGGTCTCGGATGAAAAGATCGCAACAGCATGGTTTAATGCAGGAAAAGTTTTCGAGGAAAGAATTGCCGACAGGAAGAAAGCTGCAGAATCGTTTGAGGAATTACTGACACGCTATCCGTCGAACGAACTGGTACCTGAAGCCCTGTACAGCCTGTATAACCTTTACAGGGAAGATAACAGCCAGAAGGCAGAGGTGGTTCGTCAGCGGCTTCTTGAAAAATACCCCGAAAGCGAGTTCTCGAAAATATTGTCCGATCCGGATTACTACAACAAGAAGATGGCAGAGATAAGAATGTCGGAACAACTTTATCAGAGGGCATTTGATCTCTATAAGGCTGAAGATTTCACTTCTGCGGTATCAATGTGCGACAGTGCGCTGACCCGGAACCAGTCGGGTTCCCTGGCTCCCAAGTTCATGCTTCTGCGGGCTTATTCAATTGCCAGGATAAGCGATGAACGAAGCTTCAAGGAAGAACTGAACCGTCTGATAAAGGCATGGCCCGGTACTGAAGAGGCGCTCAGGGCAGCAGAGCTTTCGGCGCACCTCAATCAGCAGATACCTGAACTTAAGATCGAAGAGGACAAGGAGATTGCCTCCGAGATATATGCCGTAGACACTGTTGCCCGGTATTCCTTTATGATCATTATTATGGATCCGCGGTTCAATATAAATCAGGCTTCGTTCGACGTAATAAGCCATAATATCGATAACCATACCGATAAGAACTACCGTACCGAAGGACTTCTTGTTGACAACAGGTACATCAGGATAACGGTATCGGGGTTTGCCGACAACTCCACAGCATGGGATTATTATAAATCAGTCGAACCCGAAAAGATTATCAGAAACTCAACAGGTGCCCGTATAATGAAGTTCCTCATCAATGAAGGCAACATGAAATCGCTTGATGAGGACAAAAATCCCGAACGATATCTTCTTTTCTTTAATGAAAATTACCTGAAAGGCCAAAAGAATTAGGTAATTTTACATCCTGAATATAAAATCAGAGATGAGAAAGATCAGAATATTATGGACCGATGACGAAATTGAGGTTCTGAAGGCGCATGTACAGTTCCTGCGTGAGAAAGGATATGAAATTGATACCTGCACGAATGGTATTGACACAGTTGATCTTGTTCGCCACAATCCCTACGATCTGATATTTCTTGACGAAAGCATGCCCGGTCTGAGCGGCCTTGAGACACTGAGGCTGGTAAAGGAGATTAAGAACGACCTGCCGGTTGTGATGATAACAAAGAATGAGGAGGAAGGTATCATGGAGGCAGCGATAGGATCGGAGATGGCAGATTATCTGATCAAGCCGGTGAAGCCTAATCAGCTCCTGCTGGTAGTCAAAAGGATCACCGAACAACGCAGGCTGATAACCGAAAAAACCACAACTAATTACAGGCAGGAATTTGGTACCATAGGCAATCTGATTTCTGCAGCCCGTAGTCATACAGACTGGACCGACCTCTACAGGAAAATAACTTTCTGGGAATCGGAACTCGAGAAATCCACCGATCCGGGAATGGCCGGCATACTCAAGATGCAGGAAAATGATGCAAACAATGCATTTGTAAAATACATTACATGCAATTATCAATCGTGGCTCGACAGTGATGCCCAGGACAGACCTGTATTGTCACCTTCCCTGTTCGCAAAGAAGATATTTCCACATGTCAATCAGGGCAGGCCGGTCTTCTTCATACTCATCGACAACCTCAGGTTTGACCAGTGGAAGATGATCGCATCGGAGCTTGCCGGAATCTACAGGGTTATTGAAGAAGACATCTATTACAGCATACTTCCCACTGCAACACAGTACAGCAGGAACGCCATATTTTCAGGACTGATGCCCTCGGCAATAGCAGCAATCCTGCCCGAGTTCTGGGTGGAGGACGACGAGGAGGAAGGGAAAAACAATTTTGAAGAAGAGCTGTTTAAATATCAGCTTGCACGGAAAGGCTTAAGGTACAAATGGTCGTACAACAAGATAATAAGCAACCAGGACGGAAGAAAGGTAAATGAGAAGATCAGGCAGCTGCTTGACAACGACATAAATATCCTGGTATACAATTTTGTCGACATGCTTTCACATGCCAGGACGGAGATAGGCCTTATCAGGGACCTTGCCAATGATGAGAAGGCATACAGGAGCCTCACCCGTTCTTGGTTCGTCCATTCTCCTCTATATGAACTTCTTACCACCCTTACCTCCCACCAGGTGAAGATCATATTCAGCACTGATCACGGGACAATCAGGGTTCAGAATCCGATAAAGGTTGTGGGCGACAGAAAAACATCATCTAACCTGCGGTATAAGATGGGACGAAATCTCGATTACAATCCAAGACAGGTTTTCGAGCTCAAATACCCTGAAAAAGCAGGGCTACCGAAGACCAATATAACCTCAAAATATATTTTCGCACTAAACAAGGATTATCTGGTTTACCAGAACAATTTCAACTATTACGCAGGCTATTACAAGGACACCTTCCAGCACGGGGGCGTATCGATGCAGGAAATACTTCTTCCGGTTGCGCTCATTGAACCTGTTTCCTAACCGACAAATGCGACGGGGATGAGAATACTTATCAAAGATAAAAAGCATCTACCCTCAGCCGCCAGGAAAATAATCGCTCATGCGCCGGAGAAAAGGCATCTTGCCTTTTACGGCCCCATGGGAGCAGGCAAAACGACAATCATCAAGGCCATCTGCAGGGAACTGGGTGCAGGGAACACTGTAACCAGTCCGACTTTCACCATGATCAATGAGTACAGGACCAGTGAGGGCGAAACAATTTATCATATTGACTTTTACAGGATTAAAAAGCCCGAGGAGGTATTTGATTTCGGAATGGAGGAATATTTCGCCAGCGGATCGTACTGCCTCATGGAATGGCCCGAGCTCATTGGTGATATACTTCCTCCCGGCACTTTAAATATCAGGATCACTGTCGGCGACGGGGAAGAGAGGATTGTCGACATTTCATGATCTTTGACCCTGTAATACTATTTTTTTTAAATTTGAAGTAATAACAATATTCCTTAAATGAACGAGAAGGCGAAAAACGGCAGTCATGGATTCAGCAATGCCTCACTGCTTCCACAGGAAGAACAGCTCGATACTGCAATAAGGCGCAAGAAGATCTCGATAGGGATCCCGAACGACAAGAAGAATGATGAGAAACGAGTGGCCCTGACTCCGGAGGCTATCCACCAGCTGGTTGAAGGCGGGAACGAGGTGATACTTCAGAAGGGAGCCGGGGCAGGAGCAAATTATTCCGACAAGGATTATGCCGAGAACGGGGCAGTGATAACAGAATCACCGGCCAGGGTGTTCAGCGCCGATGCCGTTATAAAGGTGGCTCCTTTCACGAATCAGGAGGTTGACTACCTGAGGGGCAACCAGATTGTTATGTCGTTTCTGAATGTTCTGCAGCTTAACGAGGATACTCTCGCCAAGCTTATGAGGAAAAAGGTAACGGCGATTGCCCTTGAAAAGATTAGGGACAGCAACGGGGAGATGCCGGTTATGGAATCGATGAGCGAGATAAGCGGGGTGACTTCAGTACTGATTGCATCCGATTATCTCAGCAATCACCACGGCGGCAAGGGAGTGCTTCTGGGTGGAATTACGGGTGTCACTCCGACTGATGTGGTAATTATCGGAGCCAACACTGCCGGGGAATATGCTGCAAGAGCTGCACTCGGACTCGGTTCGCAGGTTAAGATATTCGACCAGTCGCTTCACAACCTCAGGCGTTTCCAGAACCTTATAAATCAGAGACTACAGACATCGGTATTCCATCCGCAGGTACTCAAGAAGGCCATCCGGTCGGCCGATGTCCTCATCGGGGCCATTGAGCTCGAAGATCTGCGTCCGTGGTATTACATAACCGAAGAAATGGTAAAGACCATGAAGAAAGGTTCGGTTATTATCGATCTGAGCATCGACAGGGGCGGATGCATAGAGACCACCGAGTGCAGGGCTCTGAGAGACCCGGTTTATGAAAAGCATGGCGTGGTTCATTTCTCGGCATGGAACCTTCCGTCGAGAGTGGCACGGACGGCTTCAATTGCCCTGAGCAACATATTCAATCCGCTTTTCAAGGAGATATCCGAGGCAGGAGGGATCACCCAGCTGCTGAAAAACGACAGGGGAATGAGGAACGGAGTCTACCTCTTCAACGGAATACTTACCAATGAAACCCTGGGACAGAGGTTCGGGGCAATATCCAAGGATCTGGATCTTCTTATCTCAGCATTCTGACCATCAGTCGTAAGTGAGAATTGCGCTGTCGCCATCAGGTTTGATTGTGGCATGGCGTCCTATGTAAAAGGCCCTGTTATCCTTGACATGTCCTGCGGGAAAATCAAAGAAAACAGGATAGTTGTATCCCTCAACTGCTTCAGCAATTGTAGTCTGAGCGCTTTTACCCCATCTAACCGAGGTATGGTGCATTCTGGTCAATCCTCCGACCAGAAGTGCTGAAAGTCCGTCAAGCTTCCCTGCAAGCCTCAGTGACATCATCATCCTGTCGAGATGGTAGTAATATTCGCCGACATCCTCCATAAAAAGTATCTTTCCTCCTGTGTCGGGCAGAGCCCTTGTACCGGCCAGGCTGAATAACAGTGTAAGGTTTCCTCCGGTCACTTCACCGGAAACCCCCGAGGGGCGGATAACCTTAGCTTTCCAAGAAACAGGTTTATAATTACCAAACAAGGCATCGTGAAGGGTTTCAAATGAAGCCGCTGTCTTTTCGGGATCCTGAAAATTGAGAGGCATTTCCCCGTGCACCGACATAATGCCGCAAACCTCATTAAGCCAGAGGTGAAGAACTGTTATGTCGCTGAAGCCCGCATACCATTTCGGAGAGTTAAGAAGCGGCGAGAAATCGATCCGGTCGATAATCCTGGAAAGCCCGTATCCTCCCCTCGAGCAGAATACAGCCTTGATCTTACGGTCACCTGTCATCTCCGTGAGATCGGCAAGCCGCTCCTCGTCGGTGCCGGCAAAGGGCCCCGACTTTTTCAGAATATTCCTGCCGGTCCTGACCTTAAGTCCCCATCCCTCAAGGAAAGTCACGGCATGACTGATCCTGTCCTCACTTATTGCCCACGACGGGGAAATTATTGCCACTTCATCGCCTCTTCTCAGGAAGGGCGGCTGGATTTTTTTCATTGACATCTGACGGCTTATATCCCGTAAAAATAATCCATCTCGTCAATCATTACAACTGCCTGAATAAACATTATCTTTGTGGTTTTTGTAAAATTACCATTCTGTGCTGACGATGAAGAATTACAAGAGATATCTGATAACCTCGGCCCTGCCCTATGCCAATGGGCCCTTGCATATCGGCCACCTGGCCGGAGTTTATGTTCCCTCCGACATTTATACAAGGTATCTGAGGATGAAGGGCGCTGATGTAATATCGATCTGCGGATCAGATGAGCATGGGGTTCCGATAACCCTTAAGGCCAGGAATGAAGGGATCACACCCCAGGAAGTTGTTGACCGTTATCATGCAATCAATAAGAAGGCATTCGAGGATTTCGGGATCGCTTTTGACATCTATTCCCGTACCTCAAACAAGATACATTACGAAACAGCATCCGAATTCTTCCTTAAACTTTACAAAAAAGGAGAATTCGTTGAAAAAACCAGCGAACAATATTATGATGAGGAAGCCGGCTGTTTCCTGGCCGACAGGTATATAGTCGGGACCTGCCCCCATTGCGGAAATGAGAATGCCTATGGCGATCAGTGCGAGAAGTGCGGATCGTCGCTCAGTCCCAACGACCTTATCAATCCGCAATCGACTATTAGCGGAAGCAAGCCGGTATTGAGAGAGACTCTCCATTGGTACCTGCCGCTCGACAGGTACGAAGGATGGCTGAGAAAATGGATACTGGAAGACCATAAGGAATGGAAGACCAATGTTTACGGACAGTGCAAGTCGTGGATCGACCAGGGCCTGCAGCCGAGAGCTGTTAGCCGCGACCTCGACTGGGGAGTGCCGGTGCCGGTCGAAGGTGCCGAAGGAAAGGTTTTGTACGTCTGGTTCGATGCACCGATAGGA